>NZ_AUCX01000033.1 GCF_000429985.1 Maridesulfovibrio bastinii DSM 16055 | reverse complement strand
GAAAAGAAACCGTTGAGCGTAGTTTTGCTGATGCAAAAGAGCTTCACGGACATCGCTATGCCAGAATGCGCGGCCTCTCGAAGGCTCAAGAACAAAGTCTCCTCTGCGCAGCCTGCCAAAACATGAAGAAAATAGCGCTTATCCTAAGCGCTAGACGCATATTTTCTGATATTTTTAAAACTATTGCCTTCAAAGAGAGTTCCGTTCACTGTTTTGCTTCGAACTTGGGATTTGATCGACCAAATTTAAATTTTTCAAACTAAATCGAACAGAAATAGGGCGTAATAAAACCCCGCTTTTAAAAAAAACGGGGTTAGTCAGCAATCTGAGCCGCTCCTTATTATAAGGGGCGGCTTAATATTTAATAATAACCACCCGAAAAAGCCCCCCTTGTTTAGCCGGAGAAATTACATTATCAAACTAAATGATTTCAATTAAGGACTGTACAATGTTACGCAAAATCATCTTTTATATCTGTTTTTTTCCGGTTACCATATTCTTCTCCCTGGTAGCCATTTGTTTCAAAAACCAAAAAGCAGCCCATTGGTGCGAACGCAACTGGGGAAGATCCATAGTATTACTCAGTGGTTGTAAAATAGAAGCGGACCTGTCTGAACTTGATCCTGAGCAGACTTATATTTTTATGGTCAACCACCAGAGTTTTTTTGATATCCCGCTGCTATTCTGTTATCTACAAAAATGGCAGTTCAAATTCATAGCCAAACAATCGCTTTTTAAAATTCCTGTTTTCGGAAACGCAATGAGTTCAGCAAACCATATTTCCATAGACAGAAACAACAAAAGACAGGCTATGAAAGATATCCAGAGGGCTGTTGCAACTGCTGACAACGGCAACTCGCCTCTTATTTTTCCTGAAGGAACCAGAAATCCGAATCCTTCAAAACTGCTGCCGTTTCAAATCGGCGGAATGATTATAGCACTCAAGTGCCGCAAGCCGATAGCTCCGGTTATCATGGTCGGCCCTGCTGAAACTCTCCCGAAAGGAAAACTGATTATCAAGCCGGGAACAAAGATAAAAATCAAGGCCCTGCCACCGATAGATCCTTCCGGATACACAATTAAAGACCGTGAAAAATTAAAGGATGACCTACAAAAAATGATGGATGAGGCACATGCGGAGATGAGCAATGAGTGATCCTCTGCTAACGATATGTCCGCTTGGCGGACTTGGTGAGATCGGGCTTAACTGCATGGTTTTTGAAACCGAAGAGTCAGTTGCCGTAATCGACTGCGGGCTTATTTTTCCTGAAGATTATCTTTTCGGGGTAGATATAGCTATCCCGCGCTTTGACCATATCCTTGCACTGAAAGAAAAATTGAAGGGCATCGTCCTCACACACGGACATGAAGATCATATCGGAGCCTTACCATGGCTTTTGCCCTATATTAATGTACCTATATTCGGCTCAAAATTTACCCTTGGACTTGTAGAAAACAAACTCAGGGAACATGACCTTGATAAATATGCCGATCTGCGCCCGGTTAAAGCCGGAGACCGCATACAGTTGGGCGATCTGGCATTCAATTTCTTTCCTGTATGTCATTCCATTATTGAAGGCTTCGGACTTGGCATAGAAACTCCTGTAGGACGCATCGTCCATACCGGTGATTTCAAAATAGACCGCAACCCCCTTGATGGACACGCCACCGACCTTGAAGCCTTTAAAAAATTTTCCAATCCCGGAGTTACCCTACTCTTTTCAGATTCCACAAATGTCGAGCGCGAAGGATACGCTCTCACAGAACGTGAAATTCTTGATTCACTCCGTGATATATTCGCTGAAGCCGAAGGCCGTATTCTGGTCACCCTTTTCTCAAGCCACATCCAGCGCATACAGGAAATAATAGACCTTGCAGTGGAGACAGGGAGAAAAGTCGGTATCAGTGGTAAAAGTCTTTCCAGAAACATTGAACTGGCGCGTGAACAGGGACTCCTTAGAGTTCCGGGAAACGCGTTCATCCAACTTGAAGATCTGCCGGATTACCCGGACAGTGAAATAGTTCTTCTGGTAACGGGTTCACAGGGCGAGCCACTGGCTTCCCTTTCCCGCATGTCCACCGGAGAGCATCGCCAGCTTTACATAAAAGAAGGCGATCTGGTTTTGATGTCTTCCCGCTTTATTCCCGGCAATACAAAAGCCATCACCAAAGTTATCAACAGATTGTATAAACTGGGTGCGGAAGTGCTGTATGAGAGGGTTCAGGGAATCCATGCTTCTGGGCATGCGCATCGCGACGAGCTGAAAATAATGCTCGAAACCGTCAAACCTAAATATTTTATTCCGGTCCACGGGGAATACCGCCACCTCATCAAGCACGCCAGACTGGCTGTGGAAACCGGTGTAGCACAGGAGCGGGCCATTGTTATTGAAGACGGTGAACCGATATCATTCCTGTCACACGGGATACGTTTTGAGGAAAGTCTCCCTGTTCAGTGTACCCTGGTAGACGGCAAGGGTGTTGGCGATGTAGGCCAGACAGTTCTCAAAGAAAGACAGCTTCTGGCAGGTGAAGGTCTGGTTATAGTTTCACTTGTAATTGATGTTCCTACAGGAGAAATTCTTACCGGACCGGAAGTTATGTCCAAGGGTTTTATCTTTGAACAACATTACTCACATCTTCTTGAAGATGCTAAATGCATCGTTCTTGACGTATTTGAAAACATCCCGCCCGGACAGACCAAAAAACTGCGTGAAAGAATCCGTTCTGCTCTGAGAAGATTTTTCCGTAAAGTTCTGGACCGTGATCCGGTTGTTGTTCCTCTCATCATAAGCCTTAACGGTGATGAAGCTGAAATACGGGAATCATCCTGCCCTGATTTCAAATTCTAAGAGCAAAAAAACACCCGGAAGTCCGACTCTATTATCAAGCCCGATCTGCTTATAAAAATCGGCCCAGTTTGTTCAAATATATATTTACTGCAAATTAATTTTGCCGGACAGCAATGTATCGTGGATTTTTTCGCCGGATCTGATACACTTTATAACTCTTTAAATTTAAACATCGATCAACTATCGGAAATATTATATGAAAGTTTTTAGAATCATGTCTGCCGGAAAAATTTATTACGCAACCAGAGAAGGTGATAATTTTAAACCTCTCAATGCCGGCAGTGAAGAACAGCTTTTCATTCCTTCAAGACTATGTGAAACGCTCCCCGTTGTCGTGCCGACTAAAATAATTTGTGTTGCCCTTAATTATAAAGAACACGCCCGTGAACTTGGGATGACTCTTCCGGAAGAACCCTCCATTTTTATGAAGCCTCCTTCAGCCATAATAGGTGATAATGACACAATAATTTTACCAAAGCGTTCTACAAGAGTTGATTATGAGGCCGAGCTTGGTATTGTCATCGGCAAAACAGGAATGAATATTGCCACTGAAGAAGTTTCAAAACATATTTTCGGATATACATGTGCCAATGATGTTACCGCAAGGGATCTTCAAAAAGATGATCCGCTCTTCGTTAAATCAAAAGGATTCAACACCTTCTGTCCGATAGGCCCGTGCATCGAAACCGACGTAGCGGACCCGGGAAATCTCTCTGTCAGAACTATTGTAAATGGAGAGCTTAAACAAAGCGGTAATACTAGTGATATGATCCACTCACCCTTTGAGCTGGTCAGCTATATTTCGGGCATAATGACCCTTTACCCCGGTGACCTCATAATGACAGGAACTCCTCCGGGAATCGGCCCTATGTCTGAAGGAGATGTTGTACAGGTAGAAATTGAAGGAGTCGGAACTCTTACCAGCACAGCAGGTAAAAAAAGCACGGGTGGTTCGAACGTGCAGTAATATTTCATGCTCCTTCCTTATTTAAGGCTCTGGCGAATGAATCTACGCCCCTTATCGGCGGGTAAACACTTTTTATCCGTCCTGAGGACTTGATTTTCTGTCAGTAATCCCGTAAAGGAGCGGAGCTAATTCGCACATTCCGGCTAAAATATGGGTGCTCACAATGTTGTGAGGATATTACATCTGCCGGAATGGAGGAAAAACCCAGGAGGAAAATTATGGCTTACGCAACTATGAAACAGATGCTGGAAACCGGCGTCCACTTCGGTCATCAGACCCGCAGATGGAACCCTAAAATGCGTCCCTACATCTTCGGAGCACGCAACGGCATCCACATTATCGATCTTCAGCAGACTGTAAAACTCTTTCAGAAAGCATACGATTTCATCTCTGACACCGTTGCTGACGGTGGAAAAGTTCTTTTCATCGGAACCAAACGTCAGGCTCAGGAATCTATCGCAGCTGAAGCTGCTCGCGCAGGAATGTTCCACGTAACCCACCGTTGGATGGGTGGAACTCTGACCAACTTCCAGACAATCAAGCGCAGCATCGACCGCCTCAAAAAACTTGAGGAAATGTTCGAAGACGGTACCATCAACCGTTTCCCCAAAAAAGAAATCGTAATGATGGGCCGCGAAGTTAAAAAACTCAACCTCGCACTCGGTGGTATTAAAGACCTCAATGGTGTTCCTGCCGCTGCCTTTGTAATCGATCCTAAACGTGAGCACATCGCCATTCAGGAATGCCGCAAACTCGGTATCCCCGTAGTTGCAGTAGTTGACTCAAACTGCGATCCCGATCTGATTGACTACATCATCCCGGGTAACGACGATGCTATCCGTGCCATTAAACTTTTTGCTGCCCACATGGCTGATGCATGTCTCGAAGGAGCTGCACGCCGCAAGGAAGAAAAAGAAATGGATCAGGAAAAGACTAAAGCTGAGGAAAAAGCAGCAGCTCCCGAAGCAGCTGAGAAACCCGCCGAGGAGGAAGCATAAGATGGCTATTACCGCACAGATGGTAAAGAACCTGCGTGAGAAAACCGGCGTAGGAATGATGGATTGTAAAAAAGCTCTTGCAGAAGCTGACGGAGATGAAGAAAAGGCAATTAAATACCTTCGTGAGAAGGGTCTTGCCAAGGCAGCCAAAAAGGCCGGCCGTTCAACTTCTGAAGGAATCATCGGCAGCTACATTCACAACAACGGCAAACTCGGCGTAATTGTTGAAATCAAATGCGAAACCGACTTTGTTGCAAAAGCTGACCAGTTCCAGCAGCTCGCAAGAGACGTTGCTATGCAGATTGCTGCAACCAACCCGATTTGCGTTTCTCCCGAGGAACTTCCTCAGGATCTTCTTGAAAAAGAAAAAGCTATCTATCATCAGCAGGCCCTTGAAGAAGGAAAACCTGAAAAGATCGCTGAAAAGATCGTGCTTGGCCGCGTAAATAAATATTACAAAGAAGTATGCCTTCTTGAACAGCCTTTCATCAAGGATGACAAGAAGACCATTAAAGATATCGTTAACGAGACTATTGCAGTTCTCGGTGAAAACATGCAGATCGGCCGATTCAGCCGTATCGACATGAACGATGCAGCCCCTGAAGAAGGCGGCGAAGAAGAATAGACCGGATTTAAAACGGGCCTCACGGCCCGTTTTTTTTGGGCCGGGTTTCCGACTGAACGGATAAAAGTCTTCCGGCTGAACCGGATGCTTTTTTTCTCAGGTGCAGGATACCCGGCCTTGTTGTGTCCGCTATACGGCCATCAGGAAAAGTTATCCCGAACTTGCGAAAAAGTGCATCAAGCACCCTACTTTTCCTTAAAATGTTAGGAAAATACAGGCGGGATATTCTCCCGTTAGTAAAAATATGTTAATAATCACCAGCCGGATTGCATGAAACAGATACAGTGTTACCCACTGCTTCCGGCATATTTCCTGAAACACCTCTAAATCGGACTTATTCCGCGGAAAAACGGGAGAAACTATGGACAAATTGCGTTATTCACGGGTATTGATCAAACTCAGCGGAGAAGCTTTAGCTGGAGATCAGCATTTTGGAATCGAGCCTCATGCCATCAGCAAATTTTGCAGGGAAATAGCTGATGTTTCAGCTACCGGACTTCAGGTAGCACTGGTCATCGGCGGTGGAAATATATTCCGTGGAATGTCCGCATCCGCAAAAGGAATGGACAGATCTTCTGCTGACTATATGGGAATGCTCGCAACAGTTATGAACGCAATGGCTGTTCAGGACGCGCTTGAAAAAATAGGATGTGACACAAGAGTCATGTCGGCAATCCCCATGCAGGCAGTTGCAGAACCGTATATCCGCCGCAGAGCTGTTAGACATCTTGAAAAAGGCCGCGTTGTTATATGCGCTGCCGGAACGGGAAATCCATTTTTCACGACTGACACAGCCGCAGCCCTTAGAGCTATGGAACTTAAAGCTGAAGCTATTATCAAGGCTACTAAAGTTGACGGTGTCTATGACAAGGATCCGGTGAAATATCCTGATGCTGTCAAATACGATACCGTTTCATATATTGAAGCTCTTGAAAAAAGGCTCGGTGTCATGGACTCCACCGCTATCTCCCTCGCAATGGACAACAATCTTCCCATTATTGTCTTCAACCTTTTTGAAGAAGGCAACATTGAACGGGTCGTAAAAGGCGAAAAGTTAGGAACAATCGTTCAAGGAGAGTAGCAATGATAAAAGAACTTATATCTGACGGAACCAAAAGAATGGAAGGCGCACTAAACAGTCTTGAAGGAGACTTTGCCAAACTTCGCACAGGTCGTGCTTCCAGCTCACTGGTTGAAGATATTTCCGTAGATTATTACGGCACACCAACTCCGATAGTACAGCTTGCTTCAGTAGCCGTTCCGGATTCACGTACTATTACTATTCAACCATGGGACCGCAACGCTTTCAGCGATATTGAAAAAGCTATTCTGCGCTCCGACCTCGGACTTAATCCGGTTAATGATGGTAAAGTAATTCGCATTTCCATCCCTCCCCTTACAGAAGAAAGACGTAAGGAGCTGGTTAAAATAGCTAAAAAGTATACTGAAGATGCCAAGGTTGCCCTGCGCAACGTTCGCCGTGATCTGAATGACAGCCTGAAAAAGCTCGAAAAAGACAAAGACATATCTGAAGACGATATGCACAGCGGACAGGACAATGTTCAGAAGCTGACCGATGATTACGTAAAAAAATGTGACAGCTCCTTTGCTGCCAAAGAAAAGGAAATATTGGAAATTTAAAGAATGCTGCCTGAACACCTCGCTGTCATAATGGATGGCAATGGCAGATGGGCTAAAGCACGCGGACTATCACGCAGTGAAGGTCATAGAGCCGGAACAGAAACAGCTAAGAATCTTGTCACCAGATGCAGAGAACTCGGTATAGGGCATCTTACTCTCTACACGTTCTCCAAAGAAAACTGGGCAAGGCCTAAAGATGAAATAGCACAGCTTTTTGACCTGCTTACCCTGTTTCTTAAAAAGGAACTCAGGAGTCTTCAAGAACAGGATATCCGTTTAAAAGTCCTTGGAGAGCTATCAGATTTTCCTTTTGGTGTACGGCAGGTAGTTGCCCATACTATCAATAAAACAAAAAACTGCCGGGGTATGACTCTTAATCTGGCCTTGAACTATTCAGGCCGGGACGAGCTGGTCAGAGCTTTTAAAAATATTGCTGAATCAGGGATTTCTTTTAAAGATATTACTGATGAAACCATTTCCGAGCATCTGTACACTTCAGGTCAGCCAGATCCTGACCTGATTATCCGCACCAGCGGAGAGCAGCGGTTGTCGAATTATCTGCTCTTTCAGGCAGCCTATTCGGAACTGTATTTTACCGATGTCTACTGGCCCGATTTTGACAGTGCCGAGCTGGATAAGGCTCTTGAGAATTTTTCCAGCAGGCAGAGAAGATTCGGGAAAACCGGCGACCAGATATAAAAATAAAATTAATTGGAAATATAGTCCCGCTGATTTTTAAATCGGCGGGATTTTTTTATGCGGGATACATATTTTATACTTTGTATAAAAAATACTTCAAAAATAGTTAAAAATATGAAAAGGAATGGTGTATTATAACAATTTATAAAAGTATCCGTATAATACTATCTTTAAGCATTAAGCTCCAAAGTCATACAAATAATTAAATAGAAAAATGTATTTAATTATTTATTCTCCGGGGGAAGCAGGAGAAAATGCTTGCAGAATTTAGGGGGAGGATTTTTTGATGAAAATGAAGCTGATTTACCTTGCATTATTGTGTCTGACATTCATGCTGGCCGGATGTCCCAAACAGCCCCATACACTTGAAAAGCCGGTAGTAACCCAAAAAACTATCACTATGACGCCGGTGATGACAGGATTCACAAAATCAGTCTGCAACGTCAGAAGCAAGGCTACGAGTAAGTCTTCTAAAGTCACAACTCTCGCAAATAAAACAAAAATTATAGTAACCGGAAAACACGGCAACTGGTACCAGATTAAAAGAGAAAGTGATGATGGCGCGTTAGGATATATATACTACAAACTTATCCATCTTGATTTCCAATCCTACGTAAGCATTGCTGGTCATAACACCAAAAAAGCCACTATTTTTTCAGAAAGCAGTTCCAACTCACCTAAGATACGTTCATTAGCCCCTTCTACCGAGCTATACCTGATCGGGCTGGAAAATAATTATTATAAAGTCAAGGGTCAGGACTTCACAGGATATATTTCAGCGGATCTCTGCATAGCTAATCCCGGAACAGCCCATGGCCGAACTATAGTGGTTGATTTGAAAGAAGAAGTTCCGGTCAAGAAACAAAATAAAATAGCACACAGCAAGAGCAATTCAAAACCGGTAAAAGCAGTCAGCACTCCCGGAACTTCCGGAAGCAGCTCAGGTGATGCTGTGGCTGATGCTGTTGGAGGTTTCTTCGGAGCAGTCTTCGGAACTACTGATAACAACTCAACCCAAAAAACAGCAGACACAACAAAGACAGCACAGAAAGGTGGGGCTGCTAATGCAAAAGACGGCAAGGAAAAGCCTAAAGATTCTGTTGAACAGATTCTGGACCAGCTGGATACAGCAAAGCAACTGGCCAAGAAAACTCAGGAAATCCGCAAGGAAATGCTTTCATCTTTAAGCCAGACCAGAGCACTCCAATCAGTTGTAGGAACTACCATCGCTACAATGGATGAGAACTTGAAACTGGCTTCCCGCACAGCGAAAGGTGTTGAATGCACTGGCATGAAAAAAATTGATGTTCAGGCATTTGTAAATGACATTTCTTATGATCCGACATCAACAATTGAAAGTGCATCTGTAAAAATTGCTGATAACGGTAAAATGCTTTCCATGCTCGAAACAAAAATAAAATCCGAAGCTGCCGACTTTTCGAAACTGAACAACCAGCAGCTCAAGAGCATGAACTCGATTATAGGGGCTTTTTCAAACAATATTCACGCTTCAAACTCCCTTTATCAGTTCAGCATGGACAAGTCCGGGGACATCATTTTAAGCATCGACAGGGCTATCAATTCTTATAAAGACAAAGCCGGCCCCCTCACTATTGAAGCGACTAAGCAGATAGCAATTCTTTCCCTGATAAGTGCCCAGATAGCAGCCCAGATATCTCAACTGCAATCAAATCCATGGCTCGCCATAACTCTTTTGGGAGAGCTGAAAATGGTCAGCACTCAGGTTCCGGAATTGATTGGTCTATTTAAAGATTTTGTAGCTGATTACAACTACATTGAAAGCAATTCGGGCATTATCACCGAACAGAGTAAAAAAATTAACTCTGTCATTATGACCGCCCGCCGCAAAAATTCGCAGATTACTACCCAGCTCGAAAAATATTATAAGAAAAAGCTGGCCTTGAGCAAAAGGTTGAAAAAATCATTTGCAAGAAAGTCCTCAGCCTCTTTCAAGGATGCCTCCGCAAAAGCAGGCAAAGAATCATTCACAGAAGAAGAACTCAGCTAAAGGAGATTAAATATGACTTTAACAAACATTTTAAAAAAGTTAGCCTTAATGCTGGCTGTAATGATATTGTGCAGTGGTTGCTTTGCTAAATCGGACGCAGCTAAAAAATCTCTACACAGTGTAGGTCAATCGGCAGGAGAGCTGAATCAGGATTCCCAGAATTCAAAAAAATCATCGGAGCAGATACGCGATTATGAAAGCTCTGAAAAATTAAAAGAATATAAATGGTAAAAAAAAATATCAGATATATAATATTTATCCTGTTCATAACACTGCCGGGAGCGATCCCGGCAGTGGCAGGTAATTTATATATTATCAAGCCGGCAATAGGAAAAACTGTTTCCAAAAATGCGGACAACTACACCACCGAGCTTGAAAAGATACTAAAAGATAAAGATTTCAAAAAAGAACTTCGCAAAAATATCATTAAATTTCTCCGTCATGCGGCTTCAGTCAACCCGGACATTAAAATTAAAAGACATGATTTCAGTCTGAAGCTTGAACCTGACAACATCCTTATCCCCCTGCTCTACATTGATAATGTAATAGATTTCAATGACACCTTCAGTAAGCAGGACTCAGTGCTTTACAAAGGGAATATTTACATCGGAATGAGCTTTCTGATGTTTCAGTTGTCATCCGAGGCAATGATATATTCACTGCCGCTTATTGTCTCAGTTCCATATCTCGGAGATAAACCCCAAGTTGACCTTTCAGGTCTGGCTGCCCCTATAAGGACAGAAATCGTAAATTTTTTCAAAAATCCTGATTCGCTCACACCGCTGGCAGGCCGAAATCTGGCAGACTGTCTTGACGATCTTGATAATATTTTCAAATCCGAAACATGGTCTATTGACAAGATAAAACTTTCAGACGGAACATCAAAACGAATCAAAAACCACAAAAAATTTATTGCCCTGACAAGGATGCTCGCTAATCAGTCACTATCGCAGGACCGGCTTGTTATTCCATCAAAATCACGCGGTCCCGGAATAAGTAAAGCTATCAATTACGCTGTTAAGAAATTCGGGGTTGGATATCTTCGTGGCGGGGATGTCGGTTTTTCAGAAAAAGACAATACTTATCATTCTTCAAGACGTCTTCCTGTTTCTAAACATCATTTTGATATAATGATAAAAACCGGAGAAAAAACGATTGACGAAAATGAAGCTTTTTCAAATAAAAAATATGCTACAGCCTGCTACCTTATAAACGATTCTCAGAAAATAAGATGCCTGAACTCTGTTAAAGCAACCATAGCAAGCAGACACACAGGGGTTTCGGATATTTATTTTTACAATGCTCTGATAAATGCCCTCTCGGACATAAACTCATGCAAAAGATAGGGATACAAGATGGGAAAAAATTTTACTAAAACGACTCTTTTAATTGTCATACTGATCTTCGGCCTGAGCAGTGTATGCTCTGGTGCAGCAAAAGAAGGACTTGATAATGGTGAAGGCAAGCCGACTATTGTCTTTGCTTTAATACCGCGCATCAAAAATGATAAACTTTCCCAGCAGGAATGTAACAACCTTGTCCGCAACCTTAATAAATCATTACAGCAGGAATTCAATGAAGCTGGCTTTATTACTCATCGGGACAGAATTATCCTCGGTTTCAGCATTGATGCCTGTAAGCGGTCATACGCAACACAAAACCAGAGTGTAGCCGAAGATGAAATAATCAGTATAGCCCGTGATGACGGTATTGATTATGTTGTCATAGGGCTTTCCGAAATATCAATCAGCTATGATGAAGACTATGATGAATATTCAGCTATGGTTGATATCAACGGTGATTTTCTGGGAATCAACCAGAATCCTCCGGTATCGTATGCAATGAATCTTACCGGGGAATACAGCCACCCCAACAAGGAAAACCTGATAAAATTGTCCGTTGTTGACATTTCAAGAAAACTGGCCCGTCTCAGAACCATCAAAACTATTTTGAAGAATTGGAAAACCCCGAAATAACCAGAGCATAGAAATAAAATTTAAAAATCTCCATGTGTATTTTCCACACATGGAGATTTTTTTATTTTTAACTACTGTAACAAACAAGTTATCCAATCATGCAGTACTAAGGCTCACGGAATCATTCATCATCGAACTGAACCGGATCGAGCTCTTTACGGGCATATTCCATATAAATACCACTTTTTATCAATAATTCGACAATATCATGATCTATATGTCTGTCCCTATCCATAAACTTCAGAATCTCAACAGCTTGTGAAATTTTCATCGGCTTTTTATATGGTCTGTCCTTAGCTGTCAGCGCTTCAAAAATATCGGCAACAGCCATAATTCTCGCCTGCAGCGGCAACTCTGCGGCACTCAACCCTTCAGGATATCCTGTTCCGTCAAGCTTTTCATGATGGGCGGCCGCAAATTTGGGGACATTGGAAAATCTTTTGGGAAACGGAAGCCGATCAAGCATCTCTCTGGTTATTGTGGCATGGCTCTCAATTACTTTTCGTTCCTTATCGGTAAGTGTTCCTTTGCGCACACATAAATTTTCCACTTCATCAGCAGTCAGCCAGTTAAAAGTCTCCCCTCCCCTGTGATAGGTTCTGGAAGCTATACTGTTAATTCTGGCAATACGTTCATCGGTCATAAATTCATTGGGGATATTGCATGACAAAACAAACTTTCGATCGTCTTCAAGGTCCTTGAGTTTCCTTGCGTACTCTGCCTCAACTGCTGAAATTTTAAGATTATCTCCATCATCAGACATTATCTCAATAATCTTTTCCAGCCGCTCATTATTTAAAATTTCCGCAATAAGATTAAACCGGGAATCAACCATGTCACCACGATCGAAGATCGTTTCAAGCTTTGTGGATTTATCCACCACATGTTCAGGAATTGATATTTTTCCAACATCATGCATCCATGCTGCCAGTTTAAGCTCCTCAATTTCCTCTTCACTGAAATTAACCCCGGAAAACGGTCCTTCTGCAGAGATATTAATTCCTTCTGCAATCATGGAGGTCAATTCAACAACCCTTTCAATATGACCGTTGGTATAAGGAGACTTGGCGTCAATAGCCGCGGCAATACTCTGGATAACAGAATAAAGCAGATCTTTAAGCCCCTGAATGAGCTGCACACTGGTCAAAGCAATAGCTGCCTGTGAAGCCAGTGAACCAACAATATTAACAATATCCTTTGAAAAACCGACAATACTGCCGTCATCATCCAAAGCATTCAGCAGCTGCAAAACTCCTATTATATCCTTTTCATGATTTTTAAGAGCCATGACAAGCATAGACTTGGAGCGGTAACCGGTTGCGGAGTCATATTTACGCGGTCCGGTGAAATCAAAACCTTCAGCCTCGTACACATCTGCTATATTGACGGTTTTACCGGTCAAGGCACAATACGCCGAGACATGATCCATATTGCGACTGCCGTCATCAGTATAGAGCGGGACCGGAGGAAGAGCTATTTCCACGCCACTGGTCCCGCCAACGCGAACATTCATAGAATCATTATGTAATATTGAAAAATTGAGATTGCGTCCGCTTTCATCAACTGTGTACAAAGTTCCGGCATCGGCCCCGGTAAGATGTCTTGCCTCGTCAACAATCATCTCCAGCAGCTTTTCAAGGCGTATTTCCCCTGTCAGGGCCAGACCTATTTCGCTTAATTTTTCAATAACCGCGCCATGCTCGAAAATCAGCTCATTAACACGTTTTTCTACTTCAACAGCAGCATCAGCAACGACTGCACGGCAGTCATCATGCCCGAGACTTTCTGCAACAGCTGTCAAAAAGTCTTTTATTTCAACGGCAGTCCTTCTGGAACCACTATGATTTCTATCGGGCACAGCACACATCTCCCTTTTCACATTCAGGGTCATCAGCAATCAAATTTCTAATACAAGCGCTCATTATATGTTCTACATCTCGAACAGTATCAAATCAATAAGGTTTAAAAAAGTTATCCCCTTATAAGATTGTATCGGAAATAACTTTATTTATAAAAAAACCATGTCTACACAGGTTGCCCACAAACGAGTAATTGATTAATCTGGCTCAGTTTATAGTTATTTTGGTCTGTTTTTATTAATTTTAGAGGAATATATGCCCCTTACCAGCATTCAAAAAAGAATCATCACATCTCTGCTCTTAATCCTGACACTGATACTGGCCCTTTACCTCGGTGGAACTTTTCTCATAGCTCTTGTTGCCGCATTCAGTGGAGCTGCTCTATGGGAATTTTATTCTATGTTCTGGGATGGTAAAAAACTTTTAACAACCAGAATTATAGCTGTTGTCTGCGGCATGGCGCTGGTTTTCGCATCCGCTATGGCCGGAATGGGATGGACTGTCATTCTGCTGCTGGCATCATTCTGGATATGCAATTTCCATTTTCTATTTTCCTACAGCTCTGCGTCGGAGACCAGTTCATACAGGAACAGCCTTATTCTTTTTGCCGGCATTGTCTATATCCCGCTGACATTACAATTTTTTACCTCGATGACAAGCTGGGAAATACTTTTTGTGTTAATGGCTTCATCAGCGTCTGATACTGCTGCATTTTATGCTGGATCTTACTTCGGCAAAAAAAAGATCTGGCCGGCAATAAGCCCTAAAAAATCATGGGCAGGTTCGTTCGGTGGATTCGCTGCCTGCATCATTGCATGCTCAGTTTACGGTAAATTTTTAGGCAACAGTTCTCTGATCTCATGGATCATTTTCGGAGCTGCGCTTAATATAGCAGCTCAAATGGGTGATTTTTTCGAATCAGCGCTTAAACGCAAACTCGGTATTAAAGATTCAGGAGTAATTCTGCCCGGACACGGTGGAGTTCTGGACAGGATTGACAGCCTCGTACTGGTTCTTCCCATATATATTATCGGCAGACAGATTCACACATTCTTTTAACATAAGCCTGTCACGGCTTTTAAAACTATCGGAACCACAAATTGCAAACCTATATATCTTCATGGCCTGCTTCTGTTGAGGCTGAAAAATTTCCCCGGACTATAGCTGTCCTTGGGAGTACAGGTTCCATCGGAACCAATACCCTTAAAGTTATTGAACAACATCCGGAAATGTTTAAAGTAGTTGCGCTTGCCGGAGGCAGAAACGCCAAAGTGCTCGCACAGCAGGCCATAAAGCACCGCCCTACCTATCTGGGCATACTGGACGACAGTGGCGCGGCAGAACTGAAAGATCTGCTGCCTGCTGATTATACCCCGGAGATACTGACCGGACCGGAAGCATACAAAACAATTGCTTCACTTGATGAAGTAAAGATTGTGCTGTCCTCAATTGTTGGTGCCGCCGGTTTTGAACCGACTCTGGCCGCAGCCCGCAAAGGTAAAATTATCGCCCTTGCAAACAAGGAGTCCCTTGTACTTGGTGGACATATAATCCGCGAAGCCTGCAAAAAATCAGGCGCACTCATTCTTCCGGTTGACTCAGAGCACAACGCTTTATTTCAGGGCCTGCTTGCCCATGATGGAATTGATGTAAGCAGACTTATTCTGACCGCCTCAGGCGGCCCTTTCCGCGGTAAAAATCTCGATTTTCTTAAAACTGTGACCCGTGATCAGGCTCTGGCCCACCCTAACTGGGACATGGGCGCAAAAATCAGTATTGATTCCGCAACACTCATGAATAAAGGTCTTGAAGTGATAGAGGCCTGTCATCTTTACGGCTTCCCACCTGAAAAAATTGATGTCGTCGTCCATCCTCAGAGTATAATACACTCACTGGTTGAATATATAGACGGCTCCCAGATTGCACATCTCGGTGTTCCTGATATGCAGATTCCCATAGCAGCATGCATTTGTTTTCCTAAAGCTGTTCCGCTTGAATTAAAACAGCTTAATCTTGCTGAAATAGGAACTCTGACATTTGAAAAACCTGATACCAATGTTTTTCCATGCCTGAAACTTGCTGCGGAAGCTTTCTCCGCCAGCGAAAGCCACCCTATCGTGTTAAACGCCGCAAATGAAATTGCGGTAGACATGTTCCTTAAAGAAAAAATTAAATTCCTGGATATTCCCGCGATAATTGCCAGAGCTCTGGAAGCCCACTCCGGGTGTGATGTCAGCACTGCTGAAAGCGTCCTTGAGCTTGATATAAAAACGAGACGTGACGTAACAGCTTCAATAGCTTAGAGTAACTTCATGATCTGGATAATATACTTATTTGTTGTTTTCGGCGGGCTGATTTTTTTCCATGAATTCGGCCATTTCATTGTCGCAAGGATGCTTGGGATCGGGGTTAAAACTTTCTCACTCGGATTCGGTCCAAGGTTGGCCGGATTCAAAATGGGAAATACCGACTACAGGCTTTCTGCTGTTCCCCTCGGTGGATATGTGAATCTTGCCGGTGAAGAGAGGGACATGGATCTGGACTCCGGTTTCAGGAGCAACCAGCTCTTCATGAACAGACCGCCGTGGCATCGCATGATGGTAGTTGCTGCCGGTCCGATCTTCAACTTCATTCTCGCATGGCTCATCTTCTGGGGGATTATTCTATCTCAGGGGCAGATGGGGCTGAAAGCTGAAGTAGGTAATCTACAGCCCAACGGCCCTGCTGAAATAGCAGGTCTGAAACCCGGTGATGAAGTACTTGCCATTGATGGCCACAACATTACTTTTTTTCACGATTTATCAGAAATAATTCAATCAAGTGAAAACGAAAAACTTGAATTCAAAATAAACCGCAACGGAACACTTCTTAATCTGGAAGTTAAACCGAGAATTCAGGAAAATACCAACCTGTTCGGAGAAAAAATAAGAGTCCCAATGGTTGGTATTATGGCCTCGGATAAAACAACAACGGTCCAGCTGGACGGAATGCAAAGTTTTTACGCAGCCTCAGAGCAGACCTGGAATGTAATTTCTCTGATTGGTGAAAGCATTGTCAAGATGATCGAAAGGGTTGTGCCGATAGATTCCATAGGCGGACCAATCATGATTGCTCAGGCCATTAAACAGCAGTCTGAGCGTGGAATACTGCACATTCTGCAACTGACAGCTTTCATAAGCATAAACCTTGGTCTTTTGAATCTGTTACCAATACCAGTGCTTGACGGTGGCCATATTATCTTTTTCGGGCTGGAAATAGTGCTGAGAAAACCTTTGGATGAAAAACTTCAGGCCGCTGCAACCAGAGTCGGACTATTCCTGCTCCTCTGCCTCATGGCACTCGCTATTTTTAATGATATAGTCAGGACATGGGTTGCCAAATGAGCCTTTTGAATACCGAATACGAAGAACTCCTGCTGTTGCTGAACGGTGCGGAAAACGACCTCCAGATTATGCTTGCGGCACGCGAAGAGGATGAAGATAATTTCGAGCTGCTGAGCCTGCAAAGCCTGCGTATTCCCGGACAGACTGTCACATTCATGGTTCCAGCTATTGAGAACATGCTGAAACTGTTCGGCTTTACAGCGTCTGACATAACTAAAACGGCCTGTGTTAACGGTCCCGGAAGCTTTACGGGATTGCGCCTTGCTCTTGCCGCAGGAATAGCCATAGCCGAAGTAAATAAAATCCCTATAGCCGGTCTGGAATATCTGCCGATTCTTGCGTTCGGACCATGTTCCTTTGTCGATGCTCCGTTATGGGTCATCACTCATGCCCGGCGTGCGCAGGTATATATTCAAGGATTCAGACCGAATGATGCTAAAGGAACACCGCAACCGCCGCTGACTGAAGCTCTTCCTGTTACGGTTGAACAAGCTGCTCAGATTATAGCTGAGAAAACTCCCGGTAAAATTTACCTCTCAGGAAGCGGCCTGAATAAGAATAAAAAATTCTTTGATGAATTCAGTAAAGTAAGGACTGATGCTGTTCTGCTTCCGGAAATATTCAATACGCCGGGAACTGATGCCCTCATTTCGGCGGCAGTTAACGCACATTACAGCACAACTCCTCCTGAAGCTCTGTACCTCAGAGGATCTGATGCTGAAGAAAATTTATCTATAATAACCAAGAAGCGTGGAATTTCAGAAGAAGAAGCCCGCAGGATGCTTGATGCCGCCCGGAGCTGATTCTTACTATATATAAATATCTTTAAGCAAAAGACAGGGTTGAGAGATATCAACCCTGTCTTTTATTTTATTCTTTATGAGCCTTTAAAAGTAAAATCCATTCTCCGATCACTACCTTTCCACTTATTATTTTTAAGCATTTTTAATATTTTTTTTTAAAAACCGCTCTAAAGAAATCTATAGTCATGACGATGAGACTCTCAACAAAGGAAAATAGTTTTCTAGCAAGAAGCATTAAGAAAACTAAATATTGGCAAGGAAGCCAATAACATTTTCAAGGAGGAAAATATGGCTCTCGTTATCAATCACAACTTGATGGCAACAAACGCCAGCCGCAACCTGGCAGAATCCTACGGACGTCTTTCAACTTCAACCCGTCGCCTTTCATCAGGTCTTCGTATCGGAACAGCTTCTGATGATGCCGCTGGACTGGCAGTTCGAGAACTGATGCGCGCTGATGTTAAGTCTCTTAATCAGGGTATTCGTAACGCAAACGATGCTATATCCATGATTCAGACTGCTGACGGCGCCCTCGGCGTTATCGATGAAAAGCTCATCCGTATGAAGGAACTTGCAACTCAGGCATCAACCGGTACCTACAACTCGGATCAGCGTCTGATCATTGACTCTGAGTATCAGGCAATGGCATCGGAAATCACCCGTATTGCAAACGCTACCGACTTTAACGGCATTCACCTGCTCAATGGTAACATGTCAGGAGAAAACTCTGCACATAACGGTGCAGGAATGAAGCCGACAGGTCCGGTCAAGGTCCACTTCGGTACCGCCAACGACTCAGCTGAAGACTACTACTATATCTCAATTGATACAGCTACAGCTTCAGCTCTCGGTGTCGGCTCAGCTGCACAGAACTCAATTTCCACTCAGGAATTGGCTCAGGAGTCACTTGTAAAGCTGCAGAAGGCTATTATTTCCAAGGATAAGATCCGTGCGAACCTTGGAGCTCTGCAGAACAGATTGCAGAACACGATTACCAACCTTTCGGTTCAGGCTGAAAACGTTCAGGCTTCTGAATCCCGTATTTCAGACGTTGACGTTGCAACCGAAATGACAGAATTCGTTCGTAACCAGATTCTGACTCAGTCCGCTGTGGCTATGCTTTCACAGGCTAACAGCATGCCTAGAATGGCTATGCAGCTCATCGGAGGCTAATACTGGCTCCAATGAATCAGCCAACCGGATAAGGGGATTTAACACAAGGCCGGACCGCATAAACCGGTCCGGCCTTTCATAATTTAATAGGGATGATTAATTTTGGCACTTTGATTGCAAGTTCTGAGGTGGAGAATTGAATTAAGGGAAAAAATTTCCCGGAGCAAAAATTATGGCTGATTACACCTCTGGACAAATAAATTTCGCCGGACTTGGTAACGGCACCGACTTTCAGACTCTGATTGACGGTCTGGTTGACGTTGAAAGTGCGCACAAGAAAACTCTCGAGACCTGGAAAGAATCATGGGAAAATAAAGTCACCATGTTTCAGGATCTCGGCACGAAGCTGGTATCTCTGGAATCCACTCTGAAATCCCTGAGCTCCATGGACCTTTTCAGTGCAAAAAATGTTACCAGCTCTAAAGAAGATAAGTTGTCAGCTACTGCCGGCAGTACTGCCATGCTCACCTCACATTCCATTGAAATAAATCAATTAGCAAAAAACGATATTCAGGTTACCGGCAACTACGTTGAGTCTCTCAAAACACCACTTTTTACTTCCGATGGCAGTTTTACTTTTTCATATGCCGGAGAGTCGATAACTCTCAGTGATATTCCAGCAAATACAACTCTTACAGGCTTTGTAAACCTTATAAACAATACTGCAGACTCCAGAAGCAAGATCAGAGCAACAACCATCAATTCCGGAGATGGCTATCACCTGCAGATTTACGGTTTAGATCTCGGGGAAGAGAATCAGCTTGTAATTTCAAATACAAGCGGGATGATATTTGGGGCTGGTGATTTTCTTGAAACCCAGAATGCTCAAAATTCCCAGATAAAAGTTGATGGATTCCCGCCTGAAGTTGACAAATGGATAGACCGTGACACCAACTCAGTAGATGACGTTATAGATGGAGTTACCCTTAATCTCAAGGAAACCACAGCACTTAATGCACCGGTAACTATAGGTGTAACAACCGATATAGACGGCATTAAAGAAAATATTAAAACTTTCGTAGACCAGAATAACGAAGTCCGTAAAATGATCAAAGAGCTTACAGCCGTTGATACTTCAGGTGAAAAAGCTACTGGATCAATTCTGACAGGTAACTACGGTGTTGAACTGCTTGTGGGTCAGAGACTAAAAAATATTATTTCCGACAAAGGCATCGGATTCAACTACGCAGTTGAGGTAGCCCCGGATACTTTTGAAGGAGATATGTATTCTGCTCTTTCACAGCTTGGTATCCTTACCAACGCTGATACCGGCGGAGCAAATGCCGGTATGCTCGAAATCGATGAAGATGAGCTGAACGAGGCTCTTGATAAGGATCCTGATGCAGTTGTAAAAATTTTTGCTGCCAATTATATTGGAGAAAGCAGCTCGCCTGCAGTTCAATATCTTTCACATATTAACGGGACAACTGAAGGTGGAGCTTACAACATCCAGTATACCGTAAGTGGTGGTAAACTGGTTTCAGCAACTATAAACGGTAACGAAGCCAGTGTTGATCCGGACTTATGGCAGATAACCGGTAAAGGCGGAACTCCTGAAGCCGGTATGGCTATAGAAGTGGAAAACAGATCCGATGGAACCCACGGTACTTCTGACGCGGATGCTGATGACGCCCTGACCGTGGACCTTAAAGTCGGTAAAGTTCAGGAAATGCTGGACGCTTTGTCTGATATGACAGGTCGGAACGGTCCACTTAAAATTCTGGAAAAAAACTACGACTCAATTATTAAAAATATTGAGCAAAAAATAGATTATGAAAAGGACAGGCTTGATTTATACAGGCAGAACCTCAAAGATAGGTATTCAAGGCTTGACTCGCTGCTGGGACGCTATGACCAGATCAGCGGACAGTTATCATCAAGTGTCAACCAGCTTTCACAGCAATAAATCCGGCAGGAGGTAATATATAATGAATAGAGGGGCTCATGCCTACCTTTCAACTCAGGTTCGCACAACTTCCAAAGGGGAACTTTTAATCCTGCTCTATGATGCTGCTATAAAATTCATGAAGCAGGCAAAAGTCAAAATTAATGAAAAAGACTATGCTGCAAAAGGCGTTCTGATATCAAAAGCGATTGAAGTTATTGCCGAACTTGCCTCAAGTCTGAACAAAGAAAAAGGTGGAGAGCTGGCTGAAAATCTCAATAAACTCTATCTGTTCTGTAACACTCGGCTTTTGCTGGCTAATCTCAGGATGGATACTGAAAAAATTGATGAAGTCATCAAAATAATTGAAGGCATCAGCTCTGCCTACAAGGAAATTATTCCCGGTGAGGACAGTGAAATAATTACCCAGTCAGAATCAACAGGCTCATATTCAGTTGCTCCGGGATCAGGTACAGCCAATCTGCTCAACATTAAAAACAATACCATAGCCAAACCAAAACTCGCTCAAGCTAAAAGGGCTATGAATGCTTATAATTCCGGCAGGTAAGACTTATAGACAACAAGTTTAAATAAAAACACCATCTTTATTAATAAAGATGGTGTTTTTATTTAACAGCTATGCTGAACCTGAAATATATCCGTTTACTTACATGCATCATTCTGGCATTTTTCAATAGCTATGAATACCAATCCAATAAGGGTCCTTCACGCCGCATCCTCAATGGGATTGGGCGGCACGGAAAAAGTTATGCAGATTCTGGCCTCCAATCTGGATAAGAATCGTTTTTCAGTAGCGACCTACTCTCCTCAGGACGGCCCCAGAGCCAGACTGCTGAGAAAAAATGGTATTCCCACGTTTATAACGCCTGATTTTCTCGGGGTGCTGCAAAAATTTTCGCCTCATATAGTTCATATACACAGAGCTGGCTGGACGGAACCGGGAAGTCTGCGCCCCCTCAAGCTGGCAGGGATACCTATAGTTGTTGAAACAAACGTATTCGGACGCCACGACCCCAGTGAAGAAGCAAAACTGATTGACTGTCACCTTTTTGTCTCACGCTTCTGTCTGGAGCGTTTTAAAAGCACAACATCAATACGAGCAGTCTACCCTAATTATTCATTTCTATATAACCCTGTTGATACTGATTTTTTTGCTAAAAAATGTCCTGTTTCCATTGAACGGCCACAATTTTCTTTTGGTAGAATATCCCGTGCCGATCCCGGAAAATGGTCATCTCTTGCTCTGGATTTTCTGCCCCGGATGGAAGCACTGCTCACAGATAAACATTTTTCAAAAATTAATTATCGTATAATCGGTGGAATTCCACAGGCATTCAGCTATGTCGAGCAGCACAATATTTCCAGTAAAGTTGAATTTCTTCCACAAATATTAACAGATGATGAACTTGCCGGATTCTTTAATTCAATATCTTTTCTGGCTCATGCAAACGACACTGGAGAATCATTTGGAATGGTCATAGCAGAAGCCATGGCTGCCGGGTTGCCGGTCATAACCCATCCCAGCACAGGTCTTAAGGATAATGCCCAGCTTGAACTTGTTGATCACGGTGAAACTGGTTTTGTCGCGGAAAATTCGGAAGAATATGCTCAGGCGGCAGCATTTCTAATTTCAAATCCAGAAAAAGCAAGAGACATGGGCGAAAAAGGCAGAGAAAAAGCTCAAAGATTATACGACACTAAAGTCATAACCTCACAGCTGGAAACAATTTATTGTGATCTGCTGAGAGCTAAACGGATGTTATGAACAGCATAGATCAATACACCAGTCAGGTTATCTCTTTTGCCCTGAGCGGAAGAGATAAAATTAATCCTCTCGCAGAATGCTCCACAATAAAGCAAGCCGAACGGCATATTAATCTGCTAAAAAAATCAGGCAAAAAAAATATAATAATTTTTGGACTGGCTGACCTAAAATTTGTTTCAGAGCTTAAAAAAAATCTCCCCGGAGATGGAAAGATTATTGTCTGCGAACTCTCCCCTCAGCGGGTAAGAAATGCTGAGGCAACAATTGCTGATTTGTCAGCCTTAAATATTCAAGTTTTATGCGACACCTCTATGTGGTCCCATGTAATGTTTCTGGAGCAGTATGAATTCTTTAATAATAATTCTCACTTAATCCTGAACCCCTCACTGACAGGAGCTGAAAAAGAGAATCATCAAAAGCTACAGAAAATAATCTCAGGAGCTGGAAGGTCAGAATTACCTGCGGAAAAGGACATCTACCCCACCATTAGTGCAGCGGCAATACTAAGCCCGGAAGAGCCTGCCCTTGAAACATTTATCGATAGCTTTCCAATCTGGATTGATGAACTCGTAATCGTATGGGACTGCGAAACCATGTCAGCTGCTCCAAAATTAAAATCAGTTTTAAAAACAGTCCAGACAGCCCACCCTCTGAAAAGGGACTTTGCTGCCCAGCGCAACAGAATGCTGAAAAACTGTTCCGGCGAATGGATTATTTACCTTGATGCTGATGAAAGAATTTCAAATCAGGGCTGGGAAAATATTCGTAAAACGATTAGATCGGAAAACACGGATGCAGTGTATCTGCCCAGAAAAACTTTTTTTCCTGATGAAAAACATTGCAGGATGGGATATGGATTGTGGCCGGATATGCAGCTGAGACTTTTTAAAAATTCAAAAAAAATAAAATTTACCAGACCCGTTCACGAGCTGCTGACTGGTTATAAGCACCCGGCAATTACAACCGGTACAGAGCTTAGGCACGAAACCCACCTGTTGAAAGAACGTGACTCAATTGATAAAAAGCTTTCTTTTTTCAATAAGGTTTCTGGTGAAAAGATAACACACCGTTTCGGAAAAGAGCTTCCTTTTTTAGCTGAGGAAGAACTTCCCGGACCTTCCAATATCAAAGCAAAGCTTATCACTCTGCCCTGATTATTTTTTTTAAAGCAATGTTTTTACGAATTGACGTTGCTTATCAATTTAAAATTTATTAGGTCTGACCCAATTGTATCAGACTTGAAGCCTGAGGATATTATATGAAAGTTATTTGCCCCCAATGTAATTTTTCGCAAGAAATCCCGGATGACAAAATCCCGGATAATGCAAGACTGGCTACTTGCCCCAAGTGTCAGAATAAATTCTATTTCAGAGAGTTGGAAGATACCCGTGATTCAGCCGATGATAATTACGGATACCAGACTGTGGACAACTATAATGACCCGGATGAGTCATCTGCTAACAGTCAGAGGAATCCTGAAATAGACAATATTCAACAGACCGATAACGGTTCGCAGGGAATTGAAGAAAACGATTTCCGGGAACCGTACAACTCTGATGAAAATGAAACTGTTCATCAGGACGAAACCGAACGCTCAGATCTTGAAAAAAAATTAGAAAAACATATCTCAGACAATACTGAGCTCGGTGACCTCTGGCAGAAACTGAATAGGATGGCTCCTAAACAGGATGATGACCAGGAAGAAGAAATAGAAGAACTGTATGAAGATTATTTTTTTGAAGATATTCCATTTGAAACGAATGAAAAATATTCTTTCTTTCAGGCCGTAGGACTTACGGTTAAGCGTATCCTGACCAAACCTGCTCAGTTCTTTAAGAATATGCCGCTGAACGGTTATATGAAACCGCTGGTATTCTTCCTGATTCTTGCAGAGTTTCAGGCTGTTTTCGAATTCTTCTGGGAAACCATTGTAGGTCTCGGCGGAACAACTATGCAGGACATTAATACCACTGTCGGCACCGGTATTTCACAGTCCATGGCATCAGGATCAGGTGAAGTACTTATAAGCCTCCTGCTGTTCCCGATTATGATCACTTTGATAAGTTTCCCTACGGCGGGCATTACCCATGTAATGCTTATGGTTTTCGGATCAGGTAAAAGAGGATTCGAAGCAACCTACCGCGCAACAACTTACTCCTATGCAGCAGCTATTTTCAGTGTCATTCCCATAGCCGGACCTTTTATAGCTTCAGCTCTAAGTATGGCTCTCTCGGTTATAGCTTACAAAAATATACATGAAAGCAGTTATACCCGAGTGATAATGGCAATGCTGGCGCCAACAGTTGTTCTGTTGATTTTAGCCTTGATATATTACCGCTTAAATCAGCCCACAATTTAATAAAAATACCATGCCAGCACTCCCGGGTTTAATCTGGTAGAATACCAGTAAAAGCGAAACTCACAAGGAGGGCTGACATGGCTAGACTTACAATATCATCAATTAGTAGGTTTGTGGAAGGCTTTCAAAGTCAACTTTTTTTCGTAGGTATTGATGTACATAAACGTAGTTTTAGTGTGGCCTTGCTTAGAGCAGATGGAATGGTTGAGAGCTGGACGACTCCAGCTGATGTTGAAGCTATCACCAACAGACTG
>NZ_AUCX01000032.1 GCF_000429985.1 Maridesulfovibrio bastinii DSM 16055 | reverse complement strand
GAGCGGATCGCAGTCGTAACCAAGCCTGTTGCTGAATACACTCATTCCGGGCTTAATACTCGCACCTCTCATTACTACTGGATTCGGTCTTTCAATTGGGCTGGCAAATATTCTGTATGGGCTCCAAAGCAGGGCGGATATTTGGTCGAAGCCTCTCTTGATACAGCTCGTGAAGAGTCTCTGCATGTTTTGCAGAACAGCATCACCGAGGGGCAATTGTATGGCGATCTGAATAGCCGAATTGATCTTGTTGATGGTCCAGAATCTTTGCCTGGATCAGTAAATGCGCGTGTTAAAACAGAGGAAACAGCCCGTACTGATGCCGATGGTGCGTTGGCAGCACAAGTCCAAATAGTGCAGGCCAATGTTGACGACAACACCGCTGCTATACAAACCGAAGCGACAGCAAGAGCTGATGCCGATGGGGCGTTGGCTGCCGAGTATTATATAAAGACTGATGTGAATGGCTATATTGCCGGGTTTGGTGTTGCTAATGACGGGGCTACGTCTGAAGCTGTCTTTCTTGTTGATAAATTTGCGGTGATAACACCGGGCCAGACTCCGAAAGTTCCGTTTGTCATTGCTCCGCTTGACGGAGTGCCTACAGTCGGCATTGACGGCAATATGATTGTTGACGGTTCCATTTCAGCAAGAACTCTGGATGCTGAAATAATTACCGGAGCTTTCCTAGCTGCTTCCGCTCAGATTCAGTTGGGCCTTAACGGTCTGCTGCGTATGCAGGAAGGTGCAAAGCTTTTTGCCGGAGCCGGGAACTTGTTGCTGGATACATCCGGCAATAAAACTCGCTTAATGATAGGACAGGACGGTGCTTTGGACGTTGACGGTAACGTTGCTGCCGAAATGGATTACATGGTCCTGTTTGGCGGGGATATACAGTTTTATCGCTGGCTGGATAATGACCACCGTATGTACAAGGCGCTCAAGCGCTGGGAAACCGGATGGGCTAATAACGGTGAGTGGGTTGAAATCCCCGGATACTGGTTAGCCCCACCTAAAATACAGCTTAGTCCGCGTAATCTCACTTGCTATGACCATGCGTCACCAACCGTAAATCAAGCTTTAAATACCAATGTTACAGAGATTGATTTAATAGAAGGGTATAACAACAGATATAAATTTAAAGCCAATGCCAGACTCGTTATCGCTGCGGGATCGTCAGATTTTAATGTGGGGCTTTCCGATCTGGTTACAACCGATGATGATTTTGCAAGAACCTCAGCTTATACCACTCCGAACTATTGCACTGCCGCATCAATAAAATGTTATGTGCGAAGTAAAAAACCAACCGAAATAATAAACACATATCACAAAAGAAATGTTCTGATTGAAATTTATGTAGATAATGAGAAGAAATCAGAACAGCTGGTTGAAATAGGCGAGACTCTTGGTCCTAAAGAAGTCATAACTTTTATTTCAGGTCTGAACTCAGGTATTCATAAAATATATTTAAAGGCTACAGCCAGTGATTCCGAGGGAACTTTTGTTACTGCGGACGGTTTGAAGTATGATGAAAGGACCATCAGCGGGTACACTGAATACACTGATCCAGAAGCACATGCCTCTGCTTCTGCCAACTCCTATCCTTCAGGATCTGATTCCGACAGTGACTATGACAGATTCCCTGTTCCCTATCCTTCAGCCGGGGATGGATGGGAACGTGTAAAAGCTTTTTATACTTTCACCTATTCAAAAAGAACAACAGCGACCGATCTTGCCAGTGCAAGTGCTGGATTTTCTTTGAGGGGCGGCCTTTCTGATGGGCAAAACATTGTTGACACTGTTGAGATTACACCGCCTGTAAGTTCTGCAAAAGTATCGGCCTCTGCTTCTGCTTCGGCTCATAAACCTGAAGAATATGGGTCTGCATATGCTTCCATACAAGTCCATTCCATAAGTGTCTCTATGACGGTCAGAAAACCAAAGGCCTCAAATGATATGGCTGAAACAGAAATAATTTTTGATTCAGCCACATTGACTCTTACCGGTGCAAACCCTCTTGCAGAGGGAACCGTAAACTATATTGCCATAGGAGAATAATCCTTATGCCTGAAAATAAATTGGCACTTATTGCCTATTTTGAAAGTGACGGCGTGCGGAACATGCCCGACTCATATGTCGAGAATCTGTACCTCAGGGCGGAGGAAGAGGGGCTTACTCGTATTACTTTCATGGATGGCAGTCTGAATGATTCCCGGCTGTTTCTGGAAGATATGAAGCATGGCTCACATCTCTTTGTCATTGTCTCAGGACCTGAAATTGCCGGGTTTTGCTGGGTTAATCATGTTCAGCATAAAAGCGCATATTTTCATTTCTGTCTGTTCCGGGATTTTTGGGGCAACAAAGCTAATGCAATAGCACTGTTTACCATTTCAACACTGCTTCACACGGAAGATGGGTACGGAGGATATTTGTTCGACATGCTTATAGGGAATACTCCGTTAAAAAACCGTGCCGCTTGCAGGAGGGTGAAAAAATCACCTTACATGCAGGTTCTTGGTGAACTGCCTTTTGGATATTTTGATGCAGAGACAGGTGCGTCTATTCCGTCTCTATTTTCTTATGTAACCCGTGAAACTTTAAACTAGGAGATTACTATGGGACAAGGCGGCGGACAAACCACTACCTCATCATACGACAAAGAATACAATGCGAGAATGGCTACTATTGCTGAAGAACAGCAGAAGATGGGGCAGGGATTTTATGATTTTTGGATGGATAATAACGCAGGAATGGAACAGGCAAAAATAGAAGCGAATAAAGAATTGATTCCGCTCCAAACCGAATTGGGAAAAAAGCAGTTGGCAGCGTCCCAAGATGTTTTGCCAAGTCAAACTTCAGCGCAAAAGAGTTCTTATGAGCTACAGGCGGCACAGAATGAAGCAGGCTTAGGTCTTGTAGGTAAACAGACAGAGCTTGCCGGGGCTCAATTGGATAGCAGACTGGGACTTTTGCCAAAGACAACTCAGGCGGCAGATAAGTTTCTTAATCAGTCTTTAACAGGTGTGAATGTTGCTGATCGCATGGGGCAGGCTACTGCTTCTGTTGCACATCAATTCAAGGATGCGGCGGCTTCCACTGCCCGGCAGATGGGGCGCATGGGCAGCAATCCCTCGTCTGCACGCATGGCAGATACAATGAGTAACTTGAATATGCAAAGGGCTAAAGCAACAGCGTTTGGTAAAGAGACCGCACGCAGAAATGCGGAAGATGAAAATTATAAAAGATTGTCACAGGCTACAAGTTTTGGCCTTGGGCTAACATCATAGGAGGTAGCTATGCCGGGACTCGGACTTTTTCCAGTAGAGGATGTTTCAAGTAAAGCTTTGCAGGGTATGGGACAAGCAGCACAAAGCTATGGAGCGATGGGGCAGGAAAGGCAGACTAAGACAACTTCAGGTTTTTCATTTGGCGGTGCTCTTGGTGGAGCCGCTGGTGGAGCTATTGCCGGGGCAAGTGCCGGTTCCGTAATTCCTGGGCTTGGTACAATGGCCGGAGGAATTATTGGGGCTATTGGTGGGGCTGCATCAAATCTTTTCTAGTGGAGTAATTTATGCCTAACAGAAATGGTGGGTTCACTTTGGCTGATGGTCTTGGATTGGCCCGTGGAATTATCGGTTTACAGGAAAATCAGAGAAGGGCTCAAACTCATGGCCTTGGAATGAAAATGCAGACCGCTCGTTTAGAAGAGTATGAAAGACAGCAGAAAGAGAGTGGGGAGGTCAATTCTCTTGTAGATAATTACTCGCAAATGGCAGCTGAGGGGAAATCAATACCTGTACCCAAAACAAAAGTTGAAATGATTGCTCAAGGTAAATTTTATGATGGATATGCCAAAACAGAAGAGGGACGTTTAAAAAAAGCCGCTGCGGATAAAGCAGAGTTACAGCGTCAATATGAGAACTTTAGGCCTTATGCAACGGAGGCTATGCGGCACATTCAATCAGGAGATTTTAAAGCGGCTCGGCCATATATAGAAGAGGCATCGAAAGTTGCTCCTATTCCATATCGCTATATTGATGATGAAAGTGGATTTCTTGTTGAACAGTTTAGGCCTGATTCAACAGGTAAATGGGAAGATGTTCGCCATGTAACAGAGGAAGAAGCCGGTCAGGCTCTCTCCCAGATTATGCGCGGTGAGCAGGTAACAGGGAATGGAATTCACTCTAATCCTATCTTTATGCAAATTGGTGAAAGAGCCAGAACAGCAACGGCAAGAAGTAATGCCCAAAACTGGAGTGATCCATCAAGGTGGAAAACTTTTAAAGATAAGAACGGTGATGTTTTTCGAGCGGTGCCTACTGCATCCCGAGAGGATTGGAATCAATCAGTTGGTTATGTCCTTATGGATCAACAGGGTAATATCCTTCGTAATAAACCAAAGGAGCCCTCAAGTTTTAAAGATAAATTTTCAAGTACTGAGAAAGTTCAAAATGCAGATATGGGAACTTTTTCAATGCAGGAGCTTTTATCTCATGGGCTACAACCTGAAGATTTAGATCGTGATAAGAAGATTCTTGAAAACCAAAAGATAACGGCAGCAATGGGGCTTGAAAAGGCCAAAACAGCTAAGGCTCGTGCGGAAGCAGGTAAAGTCTATTCTGATATGAAAGTCGCCGGGGCTAAAAAGCCAATTAAAATTTCACTTGGGGATCAACAGACTGTTTATAACAAGTTGGCTTCATCATTAAATCCTAAGTTAGAGATGGATCCAATTACCGGGAATGCGCCTTCTGATCCTGCCATGGAAAAGCTGACTATTGCCGTGCTTAATGAAATGCAGAGTGGGATTCCATTTTTGCAAGCCAGAGATATGGTTCTTGATGAAATTAAAAGGTCCAGACAGCCGGGACCGGCAAAGGGCCACCCTGCAAATGGAAGAGTAAGCGGTCCTGATAAAAATATTGGAAATAATGGACCGGGAAAAAGTAAAGCGTACCGGGGTAACAATTCAGCGAAAAGCGGTTCTGATTTATCTGAAAAACAAAGGCCGGAAGGTTCTGAAAATAAAAATTATCTTGATCAGTATAAGGGAACCAGCGTTGTTGATAAAGACGGAACCTTGTGGGGAAAAGATGCAAAAGGACGGGTGCGTAGGATTTTGAGAAAACCTTCAAAGAAAATTTACAACGGCAGATATGAAAATCCTGATTATAAAAAATATTTGGATACCTTGGAATATCTCGGGATTAAGCAGGACAGCAAAGCTTAGCCTGTTAAAGGTTCATTGAAATATATGGGAGGTCGCTAATGGCTGTTGCTGATGTTTTGTCTCCACAGGATATTGATTCATTATATGATAATTTATTTACAGTCAGAAATAATCCTGAAACTCAAAAATTGCAGGGTGCAGTTGACCAATATAATCTGCAGAATCCTGAACATCCGATAACGGTTGATGATATTCCTGATCGCAACGGATTCTGGGGTGGTGTTGAAGAACTTGGCTATGGCCTTTTTAATGCTCTGCGTGACCAGTTCCCAGAGGATATAGCCCGTATCTGGCAGGGAGATGATGTTAAAGTTAATGATGATTCATGGGCACAGAGGCTTATTGACGAGCAGGAGAAAGATAAGGCTTCCAGAGTTCCTTCTAAACAGATTATTTTAGGAGACAAACTGCATCAGGCCCTTTACGAAGGCCCGGCGGGAGTAGTTACCAGTGCCGCTACCGGTGTGGCGGGTATGAGTGCAGGAGCCTTGAGCGGATCGGTTTTGCCTGGTCCCGGTAATGTTATTGGTGGAATGGTCGGAGCCGGTGGGACGAGCGGAGTGGCTTTCTATCGTCTGGCAAAGAATCAGTTTCTGCATGAAATGCTTGATACTGCTAAAGAAAATGATGTTGAAATTACTGAATCGCAATGGGAGAAACTGAAAAAAGATATTGATGATGAAGCCACGGAAATCGGTTTGTGGGAAGCTGGACCTGAAGCTATATCACAATTTTTCACTGCAGGATTGGTGAAAGGCGTAGTGGGCAAACTTGCTGCTAAAATTCCCGGACTATCCAAAGTAACCGATGCTGTTTCCAAAAGAGCTATGGCTAGAATCCCGGCCACGCTTGCTGCTGAAATAGGTGAAGAAGAAGCCACTGAGTATGCGACCTATCTTGGTCAGGAAGGAATAAGAAAGGATGTAGGACTCAGGAAGACTGATCCTTCATTAAAAGAGTTTGCAGAAACTCAGGCCGGTCCGGTTGCTGTGGGGGCAGGTTTGCAGCTTGGAGCTCATAAGATCGGGCATAAGCTTTTAAGTCCGTCAAATATCAAAAAAGAAAAAACGGCAACCGAAGAACCCAAAGCCAGTGTTGAAATTGAAAATATAAAAGCAGGTAATCCTGTTGATCTGCTTGAAGATAGTGAAGTTAAAACTGAACCTGAACAATCATCTGCTGCAACAACATCTGAGAATGAAGACGGGCGGAACAGAAAGCCAGTTGATGTAAGGCCTCCTTTGGATAAAATGAGGGAATTTTATCAAAGGCAGGAACTTGAGAGTGGTCCCGGATTCGGGCTTCAGGGGATAATTGATGCCCAGTTTGAACCGCCTTTTGATGCTGAAAATTTAAAAGGTGATATTCAGGAACGCTACAAGTTCAAACCTGAACCCGCATTGGAAGCAAAAATTAATCATGAAATGGCCATGCGGAATGGATGGCGACCTGCTGATTTTGAAGATGCTTCCTTACTGTCACCTGCTGGTCAACCTCAGGTTTTGAGTCCATTTGAGCCTATTGACCTTCTGTTGCAGGAAAAACCGATGATTGTTCCGGAGTTCAAAGGTGGGTTGAGCGGATCTAGTGATCAGTATCGGGAAAATATGTTTCGTGAGGCCTCCGGTATGTATGATGTGGCGGCTCCCGAAGTTGTATCTCATCCTGATTTTGATAAGAAAGCTGCTGAAGCTGCTGAGTTTAATCGAAACTGGGATCATAACCTCGAACAAGACTGGTTGAAAGCTGTTGGGGAATTGAAAAGTGAAGGAAAAGGGAGTGATCCGCTCATACGTGAGCCGGAGGTTGAATCTTCTAAGCAGCCTGAGATTGAATTCCCTTCATATGGAATGACTGGCGGGCTGGAAAGCGTAAACACGGATCTTCTTAAGGATAGTGCCGTTGAACCTTTACAGCAGCATGATGTCATTACGGCAAGAAGGCAGAATGAATTTTTGGAAGAGGTATTGTCTGAAAGGGGCAAAGGAAGCGAAGCAATTCTTGAACATACTGATGGGCAGGATAAGGTCCGTTATGAATTTCGTGAATTGGATGATATCATTCCTTCCCATGATGCGCTGAAGAATTTTATTAAGAATCCATCCTATCCTCAGGAAGCGCAGGAGCGTCCTTACCATTCGGATCCCGGTGAACAGCAGAAGGTGAAAGGGCATGCTTCACCGCTTAAACCCCAACATTTTGTAAATGACAACCCTACCGCTGCCAGTGGACCACCGATCGTTACCTCGGACGGAATTACCCTTGGCGGAAACTCCCGGATCATGTCCTTGGCTCTGGCTTATGACCAGCATTCCGACCAGGCACAGCGTTACAAGAATGTCTTGAGACGCAAGGCCAAGCAGTTCGGACTGAAGTCCGAGGATTTGAAGGGCATGAAAAAGCCGGTTCTTGTCCGAGTGCTGCAGGACGAAGTGAAGGATATGCCCAGGGCTTCCAGAATTTACAATCAGGATTTCACTCAGGGACTCGATCCTAAAGCTGAAGCAGTGTCCAGAGGCAGAATGTTGTCCGATGAATCACTTGCTCATCTTGGCGCAGAGATGGAAAACCATGAAGCCCTGAGACATTTCCTAGATTCCTCAAAGTCTGCTGATTTTATGAACGCTCTTAAAAGGGATGGAGTTCTTGAGGAAACCCAGCTAGCCAAGTTTACCAATAAAGAAACCGGGCTGCTTAATAGTGCCGGCAAGAATTTTGTTGAATCCGTCCTCCGTGGCGTAGTGGTAGATAATTACGATGTTCTGGATATGGCTCCTCCCTCTGCTCTGGTAAAGCTTGATAAGGCGTTGCCTGCATTAATTCAGGCTAATAACCGGGGTCCGGATTGGAGCTTGAATACCCCTGTGCAGAATGCTTTGCGTATTGCCGGCAAGGCCAGAAGTGAATCCATTTCGGTCAAACAGTTTCTCAATCAAGGACAGTTGGTTGAGACTGTTCCGGGGCTTGATGATAAAAGGACGCGGATACTTGCTGAAGCATTTGGTGCTAAAGGGGATGAAGGAACCAAAGCTTTCAGATTTAAAAGGCAGTGTGAGGAATATGCAAAGTTAGCGTCTATGTCTTACGGTGATCAAGGACTGTTGCCGGGGGTATCTGTACCTGATTCAGTAGAAAGTTTTGACAAGGCGTTTATTGGGGATATAAATAAAGGTAAGGAGAAAGAGAATAATGTATCAAGTACCGCAGGCAATCTGGAATCAAATAGCAGAGACTCAGAAGCTTCGGACCAAGTGGGCCAAGGAGCTGTTTCCAGTCAATCCGGAAATGGCAGATCTGGTGATTCAGGAAATGGAGAACGGGTTGGACAGACAGGGGTACTCCAGCAAAGCGATAACCTCTTACACTCAGGTTCTTCCTCTGGTGATGGAGAGAGAAGCGATAACAGCTTTTCTGGAACAGAGCGGCAGGATGGATCTGCGCAGCGTACTTCCGGAAGTTCTGGACCTGGACGAAGCAGTAGAACTGATGACTCTGGAGAATCGGTTGACACAGCAACAGCAGGAAGAACTTCGGGATCTGCATCCAGCCTATCCGGGGAATATTCCGGAGATTTGGGAAGAGGCCTTCGAAAAGCATCTTCAGGTGGACATTTATCGTTAGAAGAAAAAGTCCGTCAGCAGAAAGTGGCGGATTCCTCCATTAAGGTTTCCCCCGGGAATCTTCAAAATATCCGTGAAACTCTTCCTGTCCTGTTTCCTGAACAGCAGGACGATGTTTATAAAGTCGAACAACGCTTTGCCAATACCAAAGACGATACCAGCCGGGGTATGCTTTTTACCAACGGCACTGGGACCGGGAAAACCTATACCGGTCTTGGGGTTATCAAGCGTTTTGAGCGTCAGGGCAAATCCAATATAGCCATTGTAGTCCCTACCGATAAGAAAGCTCGTGATTGGATTGAGGACGGGCGCAATCTGCATCTCAACATTACCCAGCTCCGCGGAATCAATGACGGTGGTCGGGGCGTTGTCGTTACCACATATGCCAACTTCGGGCAGAATGAAGCCCTTTCCAAACGTGATTTTGATCTGCTTGTTTTTGATGAATCCCATAAGCTTTGCGAGAATGCGCAGGGTGAAGAAACTCATGCCTGGAAGATGATGAACAGGCTGGCCGGACCGTTCACTCCTCAGCAGAGTGCGAAGATGGCTTTTTCTGATGAGATTTTGAAAGCAGCTAAAAAGCATAAAGATTTTGAGTTGAACGCAGAGACTGAAAAAGCCCCTTGGACTATCAACGAAAAATACATTCCCAAAGCATTGATGCAGCGCATCGAGGATAAGGCCAAACGACTCCTTGAAACCAAGGTTGTTTTCCTTTCCGCTTCTCCCTTTGCTTACGACAAGACTGTCCGTTATGCGGACGGTTTTCTGTTTGATAGCGATCACGGGATGAAAGAGGATGGATTTAGATCCTACAACACCGGTTCCAACTGGGATCAGTTCATGATGAGCAAGTTCGGTTACCGAATGCGCTATAACAAGCTGACTGTTCCCGAATCCGGAGTAGAGTCCGCGCTTATGGAACGGCAGTTCAATGAATGGTTGAAAAAGAAGGGGGCTCTTTCCGGTCGTAGTCTGCAGCTCAATAAGGATTATTCACGTCAGTTCGTGGATGTGCCGGCGCAACTAGGTGAGAAAATACAGAATGGAATAGAATCCATGTCTGACCGGGATAAGTATCCGGATTTAGCCGGGGTTGTTCATAAGGCTTTTGATTACCACTACACCACCAGTTTGCTTGAGGCCCTTAAGGCTCGCAGTGCTGTTGACCGTGTTCAGGAGCACCTTGACCTTGGTCGCAAGGTGGTTGTCTTTCATTCCCGCAATAAGGGCATGCCGGGGCATCCGTTTAGTCCTGCCCGTTTTGATAAAGCATGCGGTTATGACAAGAAGGCTATGGCTCAGTTCAAGCAATGGGCGGCAGATAATCCGGCCTATGCTCAAATGGATATCCGGGGTCTACAGAATGTCCGTGATGAAATGGGGGCGGCTTTCGGGGATAAGGTGGTCTTTTTCTCTGGTAAGGAATCCAAGAAAGAAAGAGTCAAAGCCGTTAATGAATTCAATGATGATTCCAGCGGTGTTGATGTCATTGTTGTGCAGAAGGATGCCGGCAAAGAAGGTATTTCCCTGCACGATAGGATTGGGGAAAAACAAAGAGCTCTTGTTTCCTTGTATCTGCCTACCAAGCCCACGGATGCTATTCAGACCGAAGGTCGTATCTATCGCCTTGGTTTGATGTCTGATGCGGTTATCGAGTATTTGAAAACAGGATTGTCTTTTGAGTCCCGCGCATTCGGCCAGAAAATATCAGAACGTGCCGGGGCTGCAGAGAATCTGGCCATGGGTGAACTAGCCCGGGACTTGCGTACAGCTTTTCGTGAAGGTTACCTTGATTCGACCTCAAGAGCTCCGAGTTTGGAGCAGGGGCGCGGAGGCAAGGATGCTGATTCTTTTGTCGAGCAGGCTTCTCCCTTTGATCAGGCAAAGACCCATTACTATTCCCAGCAGAAAAGGACTTCCCGCAATAAAGCTAGGGAAGGATCTGACTACTTTGCTACTCCGGAGCCTCTTGGCTTCAAAATGGTTGAATGGTTGGACCTGAAGCCGGGAGAATCCGTTTTGGAACCTTCTGCCGGTCACGGTGCTATTGCCCGGTACTTTCCTGAATCTGCGGACATAACGACTGTAGAGTCATCAGACGAGCTGTTTTCTAAAATGTCGGTCATATGTGACGGCCGCAAGATCAATGATCGTTTTGAGAATCTGGCACTGGTCAACAAGTATGACGGTATTGCCATGAACCCTCCTTTTGGATCCGGAGGGAAAACTGCGGTCGATCATCTGGCCAAAGCTTTCAATCATCTGCGTGAAGGTGGCCGTGTTGTCTGCATCCTCCCTGAAGGTCCAGCAGCAGATCGCAAGTTTAATAAGTGGTATGAATCCGAGGATGCTGAACACGCCCATAAGGTTGCCGAGTTCGGTTTGCCCGCTGCAACTTTTGGTCGTGCCGGCACAAAAGTGAAAACACGTATTGTTGTCATTGATAAGCTGGGTAAAGAAGCTGAAGGTGTCCGTGCCAGAGGGCGTGTTGATTTCAGTGCCGATACGGTTGAAGAACTTTTTGAACGTATCGAGAGTGTTACCACTCCAGAGCGGATGAATAAGAAAGCTGGGCCTGAAATTTCCTTAAAAGAAGCAGGCCTCGAACTCAAACAAGTCTCCAACTCCAAGGGTGACTTCTGGATTGTCACGGGAGAGACCTACCGAAATAAGCAGGCTTTAAAGAAGGCCGGTGCTCGCTGGAACCGCGCGGAGAAGGGCTGGGCATTTTATCAGGAAGAAACCCCGCTGCAGGATATTGCCGAGCAACTGGATAGACTTCCGGCCTCGCTTGGTGATAATGTTCTGGAACCAGTTGACCGGAGAACATACGATGAAAAATCAAAGCGAACAACAGAACAGACCCGGCTCTTTGAAGAGCAGCTTAGAAAAGAATACGGACTCGACTTCCCGGACGGATCAGTCTTTGAGGTCAAGCCCGGAAGAATTGGAAGAGCTGACGGAAATGTTTCAGATATCATTCATCAGGAAGGCGGACGGGAAAGTGATTATTCCCAGAAACGGCAGGCCTCTCGGGAGGGAGTAAAAACTCTGGACAGAATTGCAGGCCTGTTCGGGAAAAAGATTGTTTATATTGCTTCCGATCTGCCGATTCTGCCTGCTGAAGCTCACGCCGACCTTAAGCAGAATATTGTCTTTATGAGGCCTGACGCTAATGCCCCTCATCTGTTTTTGCTGGGACATGAAATCGTTCATTTAATGAAGTCTGAAGCTCCTGCTCTTTATAATAAATTTTACGCTTTAACTGATAGCCAGATAAATGAAGGAACATGGGAAAAGCATCATAAACTGCGCAATCGGCTGGAGCAGGAAGCGGGAAGAGAGAATGGCCTGAGCCGCGAGCATGCTGACGAAGAGTTTATTGCTGATTTTTCTGGTGAGCAATTCCTTGAACCTTCCTTCTGGGCTGAAATGGCCGTGGAAGAGCCGGGTTTATTCAAAAAATTTGGTAAAAAGGTAAAGCAACTTTTAGACCGGGTGCTTTCCATCTTTAAGCAAAAAGGGACAACCGGTCGCTATATTCAGGACATTGAGCTTGTCCGCAAAGGACTTGTTTCAACCCTTGCCGAATATTCCAGACAGCAGAACGTCAATTCCTCAAGCCGCCATGACCTTGAAAAGTCTAATCGTCATGACGGTATCCATTTTTCCAGAAAACAGAAATCACGAGGTCACATTTCTACCGAGAGTGTCCGCAGTGCTGTGCAGGCTTTACAGTCCAAAGCCGGCAATGCCTTGCCTTTGGAAGTTGTTGCTGGTTTTAACGATCTGCCGGGGCATATCCGCAAAGCTTTTAAAGCACAGGGCAACGGATATTGTGAAGCTTGCAATGATCCTGAAACCGGTAAGGTCTGGATGGTTGCGGAGAATATTTCATCCGCTAAACGTGCTGTTGAACTGTGGCTCCATGAGCAGGGTGCGCACCATGGTTTACGCGGACTTATGGGAGATAAAGCTTATGCGGCACTGCTGGGTAAGGTTCACCGTTCTACTGTCAGAGACCAAGCTTACAAAGAGATTATTGAAAATTACGGGCTGGATGTTTCCAGCCAGGCTGACCGTGATGTTGCGGCACATGAATACCTAGCCCGGATTGCCGAGAAAATGCGGCTTGATGAGGTGCTGAGCTCCAGAGAAAAAACAGTTTGGCGTATGGTTGTGGATGCTTTTTTAAACTGGTTTGCTAAAATTCGTGTTCAGATGCCCGGTTCTCTCAGCCGTTCGGAAATAAACAGAATTGTTTCCGATGCTGTTTTCTGGACAGTTAAAGACATAGACTCAGGGCCAGTCTCTGGCGGCAGAGCTGTTGCCGCTCCTTCCTTTTCCCGTGGCGGGACCGTTCTTGATTCCGCCATGTCCAAAATTGGGGCAAAAGAAAATAACGTTCGACTCATGGAGAAGTTTAAAAATGTGCGTGAGACTATGCGCACAGAGTTTAATCAGGGTTTGTTTGACCGTTTCGCCGCACTCAAAACTCTGGATAACAGTGCTGAAATTAAAGACATTCAGGAATCCGCATACGTTGCCGCAAGGATGACCACATCTCACGCTTCGCAGATGAAGGCGGTTATTGAACATGGCGCACCTGTCTGGCGTGAAGGCGCGCCGGATGTTGAAGGCAAGGGTGTAGCTGAAATTTTTAAACCAGTGGCTGAAGAGCTTGACCGCTATACGGCTTGGCTGGTGGGACTGCGTGCTAAAAAGCTGCTTGCGGAAGGCCGGGAGAAACTATTTACCGAGGCTGAAATTGACGAGTTGTGCGGACTAAGTAAAGGCCGTGAAAAACTTTATGAAGACGTGCGGCAGGATTATATTCAGTTCAAAAAAAAGGTTCTGGATTTTGCTGAAACCGCCGGCGTTGTTTCCGGTTCTGGAAGGCAGGTCTGGGAGCACGATGAGTATATCCCTTTTTACCGCATAAACGATGAAGGGACGGTTAAAGCTCCCAGTGATAAAAAAGGCATTGCCAGTCAGTATTCCGGTATTCGCAGATTGCAGGGCGGCAAGTCCAACCTCGGGGACCCTTTTGAAAATATCCTCCGTAATTTTTCGCACCTGATTGATGCTTCCGTAAAAAATATGGCCATGGAAAAGGCCATGACCAATGCTGAGAAAATGGGAGTTGCTGTTCCTGCTGAATTTAAATGGCAGGGCGTAAAACTTAGAGGCGGAGCCTTGCGTTCCGCACTGGTAAAAGTGCTTGGTGATGACAAGGCTGTAGACGGACTGACTAAAACTCAGCGTGATTCATTGCAGACCGTATTCCAGATGGTTAGGCCGGATGCCAAAGACGTGATCCATGTGCTACGTGATGGTAAACCTGTTTATTACCATGTTGGCGATCCTCTGCTTTTACGGGCTTTGACAGCGGTTAATATGCGTGGCTGGAACAACATGGGCATAAGAGCTGCCCGGTTCTTCAAGAGGATTTTAACCACCGGGGTTACCTCCACACCGGACTTTATGCTGCGCAATATTGTGCGGGATACTATCCACACCTGGGGCGTGGACAGGACACATACTTTTAAACCTGTGGTCGGCTCATTTATCGGTGCGGTTAAAACCATGCGCAAAGACCCGGAAACGATTAAAATGATGGCTGCCGGGGCTTCTTTTAATGGTGGGTATTCATTCGGGCATGATCCTGACGCTACCCGGCTGATGATAAGCGGCATGCTTAAAGAGCGTGGAATTAAAGAGAGTTCTGTACTTGATACTCCCAAAAAGATGGCCGGATTTTTGAAAAAAGGCTGGAATAAATGGGAAGAGTTCGGCAGCGCATTTGAAAATGCGCCCAGAACAAAAATATATCAGGGCGTTATAGAAAAAGGCGGCTCACACCTTGAAGCTTCTTATGAAGCCAAGGATATAATGGATTACTCCATGGGTGGCGACTGGCCGGCAATTCGTCTGCTGTGTGAGACAGTTCCATTTTTCGGGGCAAGGCTGACCGGGCTGCACAGGCTTGGCCGGGCTGCTTATGAAAATCCTAAAGCTTTTGTCATGAAAGGTGCGCTGGTGGCTCTTGCTTCAACAGCTCTTTACCTCAGCAACAGGGACAAGGACGAATTTAAGGAGCTTGAGGACTGGGACAGGGACAACTATTATCATTTCTTTACTGGTGGTGAGCATTTCCGTCTGCCTAAACCTTTTGAGATCGGGGCTATCTTCGGGACTCTGCCGGAACGTCTGGCTGAATTCGCTCTGGACGGACAGGACGGAGAACTGCTTGCAGACAGACTCGGCTTTATGCTGACCCAGACTTTCAATGTGGATACTCCGCAGATTGTGACACCATTGCTGGAGCAGTGGGCTGACAAAAGTTTTTTTACCGGGCGTTCCATTGTACCGAAGAGGTTGCAAAGGCTGCGTCCTGAAGCCCAGAAGGATTACAACACCAGTGCCACGGCAGCACTGATTGGAGAGAAAACCGGAACCAGCCCGAAACGCATTGAGCACCTTGTAAACGGATATTTCGGAACTCTTGGTGTTTATGTGCTGAGCATGGCGGATATTTTGACCCGCAGAATGACTGACGCACCAGAACTGCCGGAAATGCGGCTTGATGAAATGCCGCTTATCAAAAGTTTTTATCGCAATGCGCCTGAAAAACACAGCCGTTACCTGACTGAGCTTTATGATATGATTCATGAAGCGGATGAACTTTATCTGACCGTAAAGGCCTATGCAGCTAATGGTGACAAAGCCAAGGCACAGGAATTGTTGCAGGACAAGGAGAACCGCAAGCTGCTTGGCAAGCGGCGCAGGCTGAACACAGTACGCAGGAAAATAAACAGGATTCAGAAGGCCATAAGAGAGGTTCACAACTCCAGAACCATGACTCCCGCCAGGAAGCGGGAGCAGATTGATAAGCTTATTATGATTCGGAATCGGGTTGTGCGGAGGGTGATGGGGGAGTAATAATTGTTGACATGTAGAAAGCTAGTGCTGATTGATTCCGCTGAGGATTTGAATGATTTAAGGGTGTTGTCAGGGAGGAAAATATGGCCGATTTTAGTCCTATTCATCCCGGTGAAGTTTTACTGGAAGAATTTATGGAGCCTTACGGGATTAGCCGTAACAGGCTGGCTGTGGCTTTGTGTGTGCCTGCGCAGCGCATTGGGCAGATTGTAAAAGGCCGGCGTGCTGTCAGCGTTGATACTGCCATGCGGCTGGCTAAATTTTTCGGGACAACTCCGCAATTCTGGCTGAATCTACAGCAGAAGTATGATCTGGAAGTTGCCAGAGATAATAATCTGGAGCTTCAGATTGAACGGGAAGTGCGGACTTGTAAAGAAATGAACATAAGCATTTAAATATATATTTTGCATCAAAATAAAAGCCGGAGCGGTTCTGAACTGCTCCGGCTTTTTCAATTCGTTTTAAGCTGAGATCATATTAATAATCGTATTGTTGTTTTTAATATAATCTTGTAGGTGAATTTTATACTTAAGTTTATAATAATTCGTCTGCGGGGTTGAGGAAATGTTTAAATGGTTTGGATATGCTTTATTCGTATTATCTATTAGTGGATGCACAACTCTCTATGTGAACCCAAAATATCCCAATAATACACAGTATTACTTCAATAGAGATTACAACGCATGTAATGCCTATGCGTTGAGCAGGATTCCTAATCAGCAGGTTTATGTAAATTCGCGTGGCACGAGCTATACGAATGGTAATGTTAACGTTTATGATAACTATGGAAATTCTGCTCAAGGTACATTTTCTTCACAGACTAATTATTATAATCCGATGGCTACAGGTGCCGATCTGGCAAATATGGCTTCTGCTTTCGGAACTATGGCTGCCCAGCAAAATTTGCGAGAACAATGTATGGCCAGCAAAGGCTGGAGGGTAAAAAATGAAGAATCAGAAGTTTATATACAGCAAGTTCAAGCCGATGAAGTTAAAAAACAAAAAGAAAGCGCAGCCTATAAAAAACTTGTAGGCGAATATGTTCATACATATTGTATGGATTCAGAAAACCCGGAAGGTTATATTGAAAAGATGATTAAGGGCAGGAAATCCGGGGATAGCATGGCTAAAGCCGCTACAGAATATATTTTGCATGACAAATGTGATGTTGCTTTTAACTGGCTTAATGAGTTGAAAAAAGTTGATCCTGAATCATACAGGGTTATGAGAGCCAGAATGTTTATAAACGGGGACTGCGGTAAGAAGGATATTAAGGAAGCTGCCGAGCTGTTGGGATACGGTTCATCCGGGGATATCAAGTCAACCTATGTCAGACTTTTCATTAAAACTGCGAAATTGAAAAATTGTCCTATGGATAGGGAAGTTGGCTTCCTCATAGCTAAAAGCCTTGCTGAATGTGGCCATAAGTATTCTGCAAAATATCTGGCAAGGATTTATTACCAAGGGTTGGGTACTACTAAAAATTATGAAAAAGCTTATATATGGTACATGGTTGCGGCGTATCAGACTGATGTGATGGTTGATAAAGAACAAAATATTGAATGCGCCAAGTATGTAAAAGAGACAGCTGGTTTTTCTGAGGAATATGCTCAAGAACTTAGAAATATTGCTGCTTCAGTGATTCAAAAAATTATGGTTAAAGCAAATTCTTCCTCGGCCTGCTTAGCTATGAATGTTGAAAGTAAAACCTCTGATTATTTTATAAGTGATGTGCCTTTTCAAGGGGCCGGAAGCGTGGAGAATGTGTTTGAGCTGGTTAAGCTTGGGAAGAAATGACCCTAAGCATTTAAATATATCTGTCCCATCAAAACAAAAGCCGGAGCGGTTCTGAACTGCTCCGGCTTTTTCAATCAGCTTTTTACTTTATCCCATCTGGCTCTGGCTGCCAGTCTTGCTTTTTCTGATCTCTGCCTTGCGGATTCTTTTTCTTCTTCTGTTTCTATGGGTAATTCTTTTTGTATTGCTATCTGCATTTTAAAGTAATGGATGGCGTGGGTTGTTTCTGCGCTGTTCAGGTCTTTTAGCGGGGTATCCGGGGTTTTGCCGAGGAAGTTCATCAGCTCCCGCAGTGTGGCGGGCAGGATCTGCTTTGCCGGAATCTCGCCCTTTCCACGTTGGATAAGGCTCCATTTTGTTATCAGGTCATAAAGTTCGTTGAAGTTTTCGGCTCCCAAACTTTCCAGTGCCTCGGGCTGCTTTTTGTTTAAGGCATAGCTTCCTGATCTGCGCAGGGCGGGTAGAACCTCTGCCGTTATCCATTTACGGAATTTTTTGGCCTCGGGTTTACGGCTTTTGAAAATGAGACTGTAAAGTCCGGATTCGGAGATGATATTTGTTTCACCTTGACGCCCTAAGTTTAACTTAGCCCGTTCGTCATCATCTAGTGGGTCAATTGTCATGCTCGTGTTTTTTAGATCTAAAATCTCACAAACATCTTTTGCCACAAACCAAGGATCGCCTTTGGCGTCCTGATGGACTCTTATGACGTTTTGTCCGAAATCGAAGGGGATGATATCAGGCATGGCCGACTCCATTGCAGTCGAGCTTATCAAGCAGCTTGTCCAGCTGGCGGACCATAATTTCCAGCAGGGTGACATGGCCGGGCAGAACTCTGTCCGCTCCTTCGTGACTCTCCTGCGCTGTGTGGTGCAGGAGAAGCTTTGTCAGCTCCTGAATGTCGATGGTTAAGTCATAGGCGTTTGTGAGGACGGCCTGTGGAATGGTGATTGTTTTAGGCATGAAGCCTCCGTGTGAATTGATGATGATTGGCTTTTCCGAAATGAAAAAGCCGGGAGCTTCATCACCGTCACACGAACGGCGGGAGGATTTTCCCGTAAGGGTATTGTATAGCCTCCGCACTCCCGGCAAATATCTTGGCGAAATTGATTGGAATAAAGCAGTGCCTACAAGTTCAGAAAATCTCGGTATTCTGTATAGAAGACACAAAAAAGCCGCCAACTATCGGGAGCGGAAACCGCGTGTGAACAAAGGTGTGATGAAGCACCTTTGTTCACAGAGCCAGAAAAACGTGGTTATGTCAAGTGGTGGGGGAGGAGGCTTAAAATATTTATATTGTTAGTACTACTTCTCCTTTAATAATTCTAAAATTTTATTAAGACTTTGTTTAGTTTTAGATACATTTATGTTTCTAAGAAGATTGGCAGGTATATTATCTATTTGCTGCAGGATGTGATTTATTTGAATTTTAAAGTGATCAATTTCTTCTTTACCAAAATTAGAATATTCTTGTCTGAAATAATCAGCATACAATATTGTACATCTGTATGGGAAATGAAGTGTTTCATGAACCATGTGTATTTGTCGTTGTACAATTTTATTAGCTTCTTTAAAATTTTCGTAGCTTGAGTGAGTATTAGATTTAATTGCACGGAGTAATATAAATCTGGCATAATGATTATCAAGCATGTTGTTTCTTTCTTGGCGATTAAGATCATTGTACAATGAGTATGCTGACCTAAACATGACAGCAGCTTTTTTAAAATCTTCATAGACTGTTTTAGAAATGGCATACTGTAACCAATAATGATAATTTGAAGAGTTATTATTTAAATCTCTTATATTATCAAAATATATTGTAGAAGATTGTAGTCTTTTTTCTCTAGGTAAAAGATCCTGTATTGTTGAAAATTTATCTAATTCTCTCATTAATATGAAATATTTATTATTATATCCATGATTTCTTTCGTCACAATATTTATATATTTTTATAAGTATAGAGACTACATGCTGTGAATTTAAAAAAGTATATATTATATGTTTAGCAAGGATAGAAGATTTCAAGGATATTTCATATGTTCTAGTGTCAAATAGTTCCCTTACGGCAGGATTTGTTTTAAAAGTAATAGTATTTCTTATAGGATTATTTAGTATTGTAAGAACTGTTTGTAGATTTGTATTATAGCTCATAGAAGAAAAAATACAAATTGTTGTAATTATATCTCGGTAGGCAGAGTTGTTTTTTAATTCTCCATATATTTTAGCTAATCTATCTTCTATGTCTGTTGATTGTATGGCTTCCAGTAATGTGCTGGCCATTGAGCCTTTACAATGTGAAGAAATTTTTTGAATTTTTGATGTAAACGAAGCTTTGGAGAATTCTTGCCATAGTCCATAGTCGTTGAATATGTTTACTAAATCAATAATTGATTGTTCATCAAGTATATTTACATCTAAAATAAGTAATTCATTTGATTCGTTTTCAATAGCAAGATTGTTAGATAGCTTTTCTATGAATATATCGTTAATAGCCGTCCTTTCTGAAAGAATTAATATAAAGTTATCAGGTCTCGAAATAGCTATTTGCCTAATTGATTTTTGATATCTAGTGTAATTTTCGATAATTAGGACTTGCTTGTGGGTCTTTTTCAAAATGAAATCAAGCTCTGCTGGTGAGTCTTCTGTTTCATCAATTAATTGATAACAAGGAATTCCATTTTTTGCACAAAGAGCCTTTACCCCTTCAAGAAGTAATGTTTTCCCATTTCCGAAATCAGATTGGATTAAAATATTTTTATAGCTTTCTTCTTGAATAATCGAAAAAATACTTATTAATTCTTTTCTTTTTATATAATATTTACCTTCGTTTTTTTCGCTTAAGCTCTGATAAATTTTGTTTTTGTCATAGTTACCTAGAAAAAACATTTTAAATACATCGTCATACCCAATTTTTGATGGAGTTGTAGAATAAGAACTTTCATCAATTGTTTCAAATGATGTTAATAGAGTTCCATGAGTTGTAGGTATATAATCTTTTTGTACTTCAGTAATTATTTGTGAGAACTCTTCTGTTGTTTTTTCGATTAGTGTCCCATATTTATTTGCAATTCTTTTAGTCCTTTCTTCGGAAAAGTTTGGAAGAATGAAGTATGTTTTTTCCTTTAAGGCAGGGTGGGCGTTTAGTGTCCTTTTGATATCTAGATCGTATAAAGAATATCCAATAAAAAAAATAGAAGATGAAATTTCAGCTTCACGAATAAATTTTTCGTACCATAATGAATCTATAAATTCATTTGTCAAGTAGCTAGTATCTGTAAGTTTAAATTCATTATTGAGAGTGTCTCTGTTTAGTTTTTCTACCATTCCATTTAGATGTACAACAAGATTTTCTCTAGTACCAATAGATTTAATATTGTCTGATAAGGTTGCCGTTTTGTAATTTTTACCTTCATTTAAACAAGAAAGTTCATATACATTATCGTAGTTAGTAGTAAAAACACACCTCCAAGGAACTTTTGCTATTTCTCTATGAAATGGCTCAACCTCTTTTGCTTTTAAATTCTCAGAAAGTGTCTCGATAACTTTATCAATATCTTGAATCTCATCCATGTAATCATCAGCTGCATCCATCAGATTAAGAGTTTCAGGAATGTTGGCTAGTTTACATAGTTCTTTTGCAAGTTCTTTGGCTGTCAGAAGATTCTTATTGTTTATAGCTGTAGCGCCAATACTGTATCCAGACCCTAAGAACAGTAAAGATTTTTTATCAAGTGCAAATTTAATTGCTGTAGTAAGATCCATTTTTTTACCTAACTTATCAATTGTTAAAATAGTTTAATTTGTATTACAATCCAGCTCTCTATATTAACCCATCAAAAAATTTTCCCGTCCGGCCCGTATAAACCACGGAACCAGACGGGAAATTTGTTTCTTTTTGTCACCCGGCCATCTCTTCTCCGGCTTCATCGCCAGAGCTTGCGGTTATGTTCAGGATGGCTTTTTGAATTACTTCCGGTTCTGCGCCAAGCTCTTCCAGAACCTTTTTAACCTCGTGAACCCGCCTTATTATAGGATCGGTTTCCTGCTCCTGCTGTTGTGAGTAGAACATTTCCCCACGTCCCAGCAGCAGCCAGTTGATATCAATATCTGCAAATGCTCCCCAGTTGGCCAGTGTTCTGGCCTTGGGCAGGGCGGTTCCGGCAAAGTATGTGGACATACTTTTGCCTGTAACTTCGCCTATTTTTGCGAACTCATTCTTTTTCCATTTGCCGGTATCAATTATCTGTTGAAGCCGTTCTGGAAAGCCGTCTCCAATAAAATCTTTCATAAATCTAATTTTCTTCTTGATAGTCAGTATAAAGTTAGATAAATCTGACTTTAAGGTTGATTTAAACAGGAACTAATTTAGCTTAAACCAGATATCACTAAGGAGGTCTAAGTTGCCGTTAACTATTACTATTGAAACAGATCAAAGTAAACGCTTTGCCCTTGATTTATGGTTCCGGGCAAAAGGTATTCAGAAAAAACGTTTAGCAAAAATAATGAATGTTTCTCCACAGCGGCTGTCCCAGATATTGAATGGTCAATATGTGAACGGTTCAATTTTTGATGAACTGCAGAATGTTGAAATAGACGGAAATAAAATTCCCCGTGAACTTATCCCTGTTCCATCCGCTCCCAAAAAGATGGGCCCAAAAAATGGCAGGGGGCGTAATGAATAATCTGCTGTACATCCTTATTGTTTTTGCCTGCATCTGCGCCGCATTAATACTGCGTAAAATTGTTACACGAAGATCAGAGCATTCCAGCTTTTTGGATGAACCTTCTTTCTCACGCAGACAGAAACGGCCGACACTTGATGAAGGAATTTCAGTGGCCATGTCTGCCGGGCTGAAAGAAGAACTTATAATGACCTCTGGAAATCAGCAGTCGAAGTACGTCCGTGCTTCTTTGCGCCTTGCGCTGCCAGTGCTGAAAGCTCACCCCATGTTAGTAGATATTCTGGATGAAGAGTAATGGCAATGCTGATTTTGTAAGCGAAAATATCGCAATTATGGGTAGTTGGGTTACTAAATATGCTTTGTTTTATTTCTGGTCCGAAGGCGGACTCAAGTCTGCTTTCGAGCAAGGAATAAAGCATCATACAGGGGCTTCGATTGGCAAGCCCCTGTCGGCAGGGGAAAATTAATAGAGCATGATGAAAACATGTGGATGAACTTTTAATAAACATTATTTGGAGTGAGTGATGGAAACTTTATTTACCAACGAAGATGCTCGTAAGGAATTTCGTGCAGCTGTGCGTGAGGCCATGGCTCCGGTAGCGGAGATGGCTTTGTTGAACCAGCGTTTATCTGTGGATGAAGCAGAGGCGGCTCTGTTGCTCGGTGTATCTCACAATACTCTACGTAACTGGAGGGGCCAAAAGCGAGGTCCGGGATATTCAAAGGTCGGGGCCAAGGTTGTATATGAAGTCTCCAAGATACGGAAATGGTTGGAAGCAAATGGCAAGAAAACTATTGGCTGTTAAAATAATTTTCAAAGGTCGCGGTAGCCTGCTTGTATACATCTGGGCAGAGGTGGGCGTACCGTTTGACCATTTCGAGGCTGGAGTGTCCAAGCATGTCGGCTATGCCGTACAGCGAAACTCCTTCAATGGCCATCCAGCTGGCAAAGGTATGGCGCAGGGAATGGAAAACAATTTTGTCCCGGTCGTCAGTAATGGATTCGTTAAGCTTCAGTCTGTTGACCGCATTCTTGAAACCGTTACTGATCCGCATCATGGATTTGCCGTTATGCCCAGGGAAAACCAGTTCTCCGGCTTTAAGAGGCAGGGTGGAAAGCATCTCAAACACCTGCTTGGTGAGATATATAGTCCGTCCTTTGTAATTTTTGCTCTCAACTATGCGCAAGGTCCTATGCTTAAGATTGATATGTTCACCCCTGAGATTGGCAATTTCTTTGAAGCGCATTCCTGTGTGCAGGGCCAGCAGGGTTATATTATATGTTGTGGCACTCCCCTTACGTCCATTATTGGTTTTAGCCGGGCGCAATTCTTCCAGCAGATGTTTAGCTTCTTCAACGGTCAGATAGCGATAGCGACCGTTGTCGGATTTGGGAATTTTAATCTCTGCGGTGGGGGGTGTTCCAGTCCAGAGTTTCCATTCTATATGTTTTGTATATGTCCGGCGGATCAGGCCTATTATGTGGCTGGTGGATTGAGGGGCATACTTCTGCAGCAGGTCGGATTTAAATTCTTCCAAATCAAATGGAGTTATTCTAGAGAGCGGCATATGTCCGAATCTTGGTTGGATATGCTTATGATAGCGTTGATCCTCTATCGATACAGTTTCTGTGTTTTTGCTGAGTATGAGATGAGTGTCTCGGAATCTTTCCCAAGCTTCATCAAGAGTGATGTCTTTCCCCTGAAGGGCGGTAGGCAGAGTTTGGTTACGGAGCTGACGCAAACGCTCCGCGCGGACCTGAGATGCAAATGCAGCAGAGAATCCTTCAGAGAGCAAACCAATTTTTTCATTTTTTCGTTTGCCGCTTATCTTATAAGATATATAGAAAGTGCGGTCTGGTTTGCCTCGGAACCTCTTGGTTGCATGTTCATAATAGAATACTCCGGTCACGTTTTTTACCTTGATGAAGTCGGCCATTTTTTTTGTCCCCTATTTGTCCCTGCTGGCATAATTTGTCCCCTATTTGTCTCTATAGGAGTTTCTTTTGAGTATGAGCAAGTATCACGTATCTCTTCTAATATCAGGGAAAATTACAGTCAAGTATGTGTAGCTATCCTGTTGGGTATTGTCCTTTCTGGATTTAGGATCCAGCGGCCTAGCCGTGAGAGTTCGAGTCTCTCCTTTCGCACCATATTCGATAAAATAAGCCCCGTATGAACAACACTGTTCATACGGGGCTTTTTATTGTCTTCATCGCTCCGCTGTCCCTCATTAGTCCCTCAGTTTGCAATCTTAAACGGGGCGAAGATAGGAGGAGTATCACCGCTCCACCTAACAATCCTGAATTGGAAAGGGCCGTTCTCAGTGCCGTCATCAGGCTTAATGGACGCAATCTTGATTCTTTGCTTTCCATATTAAAATCCCCTGATTATTTTTACAGTCCTGTCCATCAGGATCACTGGCAGACAATGATGGCCATGCACAGAGATTAGATTCCTATTGATCTGGTAACATTAGGAGTACTAAAATGGTTGTCAAACCAGTTGAAATAGTGACCGGACTGGATAAAATTGGCAAGCTCTTCGGAGTAGGCCGCAACACCGAGCAAATCTGGGCCGGAAAGGATAACTTGCCCATCCTGCAGGTGGAGGGGAAATACATGGCGGAAAAAGCGGAGTTGTAGGAGTTGTTAAGGAGAGTGCCGTGGTTGATTGTGGTAAGTCGCCAGTTTGTTAATGGAGGTTAGTTATATATGTACCAGTCAGGTTTTTTAAAAAGTTCAGGTTTAATTTTTTTGAGTTCTTTTTTAGTTTCAGGCGGGAGTTTGGTTTTGTATAAATTTTTGGCTTTAGATAAAGTCCTGATGTCAAATTTTGTCCTTCTAAGGTCTGCCTCGGTAAAGTCTGCTCCTGTAAGGTTTGCTCCTACAAGGTCAGTCTCTGTAAGGTCTGACATGGCAAGGAATGCATCCCTAAGATTTGCATTAGTAAGGTCAGCCCAGGTAAGTTTTGAATTTGTAAGGTCAGCCCTTCTAAGGTTGGCACCCCTAAGTTTCGCCCCAGTTAAGTTTGCCCCCCTGATGAATGCTCCTGTAAGATCTACTCCTTCAAGGTTTGTTTTTATAAGGATTGCCTCAGTAAGTTCTGCTCCTTTAAGATGTGCTTCTTTTAAGTATGCCCTTTTAAGACATGTTCCTTTAAGGAAAGCCTCAGTAAGTTCTGCTCCTTTAAGGTTTGCTGCGGTAAGATTTGCCCTAGTGAGATTTGCACCTTTGAGATGCTTTTTACACATTTCAACCGTAGAAAGAAGCAATTTTTGATCACCAAAGTTTGTTTGATATTTAAAAAAAGAACTAAGTGTTAATTCAGGTTCTAATATCTCAGGTTTAACAGGTATTTTTATTTGTTGTAGCCTTACCAAATCCCCGCATGCCTCAGCCCTGTAATCCGAAGCCATTTGAGTTTGAAAGTTTGAAATTTGAACTTCATAAGTGTGAACAGCTCTGTCATACCTATTGGAAGCAATGGTAAATAAGGCCACATATAGACCTATCAGCCACAGCACAAAAGAGCTTGGTTTTGGGCTGTGGTTCGCATCATTAGGATGTGGAGGTATAATCCTTTCCCAGATGGCACGAAGACCAGAAATATCGTACAAATTATATATAGGTCTGGATGAGTTAAGAAGGAGTATTAGAAGTATTATGCCAATGTGTGCTGTTATGTATAATTGCATAGTATGCTCTAAATCTGGGTATATTAAATTGTAGTTTTACATAGTTAACTGATCTATTTTTCAAGCAAAATACTTGTTAGCTAACGTATTTAATTTCTTTATACCGTTATTCCTAGATTAACAACCTGCTTGACCTCAATACCCAGATAGTAACCCTGACTGTATAATCAGCAGATATGTAAACACCGGAAATAAATAGAATCCGCAAACTTAGTTTTTTAAAAGCTCGCAAAGCCGCTAGAGTCAGATTGTATATGGAATATAGTATTAAATAAGTATCCACCGGCATAGCCGGTGGTTTTTCATATGCGCCTGTAAGGCTCTGTTACCAGCAGCGCCCTAACAGGCGCATATTTAAAAGTCTGACAGCTGCATTTCTGTTACTTGCGACCCGTGAACGGGTTACCCGGATATGGGAGAGATAATTGATCTCCCAATTTATCACTTTCAAGTTGGTGCCGGATATATTCTTTTATCTTTGCAGTATTTTTACCTACCGTGTCGACATAATAGCCTCGACACCAAAACGATCTATTTCGATACTTGAATTTTAAATTTCCAAACT
>NZ_AUCX01000031.1 GCF_000429985.1 Maridesulfovibrio bastinii DSM 16055 | reverse complement strand
CGCAATCCTTGCAATGATGCTTGTGACATTTCACCCGAAGAATCGATGCGCGTCCGTTATGCGGGATACTTTTGATGAATCGCAAGAACGTGTCCTTAATCCGAAAAGAAGAACTGCGGCATTGCGGACAAACTGGTTTACCCGTCCATTCCACCTCAAGAATTATCGGAAAATATGACACAACCTTTTTTATTGCAAAATCGGGCAGGCCGATTAAGATTCGATCCATAAATTGATCTCCTTTCTTTGGTCGGAAATTTGATCAATTTATAGGGCATATCGAGTCGGTTCGGTATGCCTTTCTTTTTATCGGATTATCCTATCGCCCCTTTCTTTGAGGTAGAGCCAATGTAGCACAGAATTTTTAGAGCTTTGGAAGTTTCAGAGCTGCTTTTGATCTGTCTGCAGAATGCGGCTCATAGTAGTTTTTCATAATCATCCTGACGCTGGTTCCGGCCAGATATGCTATTGTTGACATTTCAATGCCCTGATTAAGCATTGTTGTTATCCATAAGTGCCGGATATCATACATGCAGATTGAATAAGGCAGGTTAGCTCCTCTTGGTCCTGCCGCTCTGGCCAGAGCTGTTCCTACATCGCCAACAGGTTCCCCCTGATATTCGATGATAAATCCGCTCGTGTTATCCTGTTGGGGGATGAAAACCTTTTTAATAAAGTCTTCTGAGCACTGAATTGTTGCCCATCTGTTAACCTTGGTGTGATAAACTTTAAACGATCTTTGAGCATAGTTAACATGCGTGTCATAGCGCAGGGAGAACAGATCCGCTGGACCGGGACGGACAGGGATATTCCAGGCAACTTCTAAAGCCCAGGCTAGATGATCCGGGGAATGTTTCTGAATATTTTTTAAGTCACTCAAAGTAAGAACTGAATGTCTGCTTAATTCTTTACCTTTCTTCCACAAAGCCAATGGATTTTTTTTAATGAGTTCATGGTCTACACCGTATTGAAAAATTGATTTGAGATATCCTGCATAGCGGTTTCTTGTTGCCTGCGCTGACCGTGCGTACTGTTTGGCCAGTATATTCATAATGTCACCTTGGCCAAGCAAGTCACACGGAACCTTACACAGCTCTGGAGCAAACTTGTTGTTGAATACACTCGCCCAGTCCTTGAGCCATTTCTTTTTCCGGCCTTGGACTTTCTTTTCGTTTATCCAAATCTGGCAGAGTTCATCCAGATACATACCGCCGCCACGGTTCACCGGGAGCGGCTCCCCCTTGGATTTTTTCAACTGGATTTCAAGGTCAAATTCGTGAGCCAGTTTTTTTCCTTCAGGTTTCTTGCCAAAGGATCTTGAACGCTTCTTGCCGTATTGATCCCAAAAATCAACGACCCAGTAGCCGGCTTTTGTCTTGCGGAAACTCATACATGTACCTGAAAAGGCTTTCTGGATTTTTTAATGGGCTTAGGTAGGAACTGATCCGGATCTGTCATCCAGAGATCAAGAACAGATCTGGCATATCTGTTTCTGTTTGGTCCTAATCTTGGCAGATCGTAGCTTCTTAGCTTGTCTGCAAAGGCAGACGCGGAGTATCCGCAGTATCTTGCGGCTTCCTTCTGATTATAAAATGGTCCTCTAATCTCCATATCCGACCCCTGATTTTTCTAATTGGATTAGTAACTTTCTGGCTGTGATTATGCCGGAGATAATCTCCTATCAACAAAATCCTTAATAGGAGATTATATCCTATTAATCAAGGTCACGAATAGAAAGACGCATTAAAAGAATTCTTATGGAGGTTTTACTATGGATCCAGTCAGGGAACTATATCAGTTGGTTGAGGCTTTGGAGACTTGCCGTAAGGTAGCTCCGGTAGGACTGAATTTTTTATTGGGGCTGCTTAAAGAAAAAGTGTACCAGTTAGCGGTTACCCTTGAAGATTGCGAGTAAAAAACTGGCCAGATTATTTTGCCAGCTTTTGATTTTTGTATTGGTCAACTTGCCAGATAAGTGCTGGAAATTCAGAGCCTAATACACGGCTGATCTGGTATGCTTCGGAAAGGCTTAAACGTCTAGGCGGTTTGTCCGGAGCAGGATTCCTAAGCTGTCGCCAGATTCTTTCTGCAGTGCCGAGAGTCCGGCCCGGATAAACCTGCCTGGCAAAATCGGAGTGAGAAATATTTTTCTTTTCAATCTTATCTGTCACGAATTCAATAAACATTTTTTCGAATTCATTATCCATATTTTTCCCCGCTAACGTGTTCCAATATTTAATAACCTTATAGGATAATATCTCCTATATAAAGCGGATATAATCCCCTTGACTATATAGGAGATAATCTCCTATCAATAAGTATGACAAAGACAATAACAAAGCACATTGAATTTCTGCGCAAAGAGTGTGGTTCTTATTCCGGTTCTGCAAGATTTTTAAGGATTGATCCGCGTCTTTATAGGGATCAACGCAAATCTTTGCGTATGTCCAACAGTGCCAGGCGTTCTCTTGTCCTAGCTGCAAAATATTTGCAACTGCGCCGGGCAATCAGCCTATTGCGTGATGAATACGGAGTTCCAGTTGAAAATATTTGCGCTTCTATTCGGGAAGCAAAACATTAATGGGAGATGAAAATGGTTGATCCTAAGGACTTAATAAACATTGAAGCGTGTGATGCCTTCCGACTTTCATTGGAATTTTCAGGCAAAAATGAAAATGAAGTGGCGGAAGAAATGGGTTGGAGTCCGTTTAATAGCCACCGCATATTTTCTCTGGAGCGGTATTACCCGACCTATGAAGATCTTCCAAAATTTTGCGAAGTTGTGGGTAACGATACTATTCTAAAATGGCTGATAGTGCAGACAAAAAATAAAGCTTCAGTAGATCATGAATCCTTGGATTGCGCCGGACTACTTAAATATGTCGGGGAAATTTTTAAAGAAGTCAGTGACCTTGGCAGTGAATCAAGCAAAGCAATTGCAGACAATAAGTTATCACCGCAGGAGCTGCGCCGGATTCTGCGCGAACTGAACCAAGGCACTGAAAAGATGATGAAGCTGATCGGGGTAGTCAGGGAAACAGAACGCAGGGCAACCAAAATTTTAAAAGACTCCAAGGATAAGGCACACCTCCTTTAAGCCGGCCGGTGATGGGTTAACCGGATAACCTCTGTGGCTCTTCCTACTATGAATAAAGATTTTACCTCGCAACGTAAGGTCACACGATTGAAGAGCCACAGAGGATGAAAAGCTAAGTGAATAAAAACAGACTAAAATAAAACGCCCTGACCAGTGGCTGGAAAGGGCGTTTTTTTGTGGAAGGGTGAAAATGGTTTATTCAGATTCTGAATGCTTAAAGCAGAAATCTAATTTTTCTTTGCGCAGGAATTCAAGTAATTGTTTTTCAAAATCGTTCATTTTTCCAGTGGGAACCGTGAAGCATATTTCTTCCGTTTCATCGTCCACGGAGCGGCGTTGCATCGTGATCCTGGGCAAGGCTTTCGCGCTGGCTTCTTCTGGAACCCCGAAGAATTCCAAATATTCATCATACGGAATCACTACGAAAGCCGGTTTTCCTTCAGCGTCATTAATGATCTGGTGGTTGGGTTGCCGCTTCATTTTTCCGACCTACAGGAAAAGCTTGTATTCCATATTCAGGGTAGCGCCGAGCCGCTTGGCCATGTCCACACTAATCTTACGAACTCCTCTTTCCATTTCGGAAATGTTGTTCTTGTGTATGCCGAGTTCTTTCGCCAGATCGGCTTGCGTCATGTCCTCACGGAAACGAGCACCGCGCAACATGCCGGCAGGAGTCGGTTCCGGCAGAACTTCATCGGCGGTGAAGACTTGTTCTCCATCGTCATTAATAATTTTTACCTCTGCGTTGACCTTAGTCAGCTTCAAAAGCTGCCTGACAATATTTGCAATTTCCGGCAGGTCTTGCTTCTGGCCCGTTATAACGACATCACCTAACTTTTCTATAGTCGACTTTTTCGTGTGTTCCAGCATATATGACCTCCACAACTTTAATTTTATCATTTTCAACAGCCCACACAGCCACATAGCGCGGTTTGCCTTTATTCAGGTGGCAGTGGTAGTACCCTTTCTGCCCTTTTATTTTGCTGTAGTTCGGCCAGCTGAGCTGAACCGGACCATGTTGCTCAATGTTCGCACGGAGGATGGTAAGCGCATCAACTACATGCGGGGGCAGCTTTTCAATCTGCTTACGGGCTTTATTGGAGAAAAGAAGTTTCCATTCCATAAAAAGAAAATAATTACTCTTTGGTTACACGTCAACCAAAAAACTTTTATTTTTATGGTTACTTCTTTCTTGACAAAATTTTCCATTTCAGGGCATTCTGGACTTCCTAATTCTCACACGGCGTTCTCCGGCCTAAACGGGGACTTTTGTTTTTATATGCGCATTAGCGCATCCACTACCGAATCTGACAGGATAGGTGCATTTTATTTTCTGCACTTCCATCCTGATAGACAGGGCAGCCAGAATGGTCATGTCGCGAGGCATGCCACGTCGTGTGAGACGTTAGGAATTCTGGCTGCTCTTTTTTTTGTGTCAATGAGTGGCCAACACCTTAAACTCACACGGAGGCTATCATGGCCAGACAAGACCTGTCCCCTAGCCAGGCAATTTCCTTTTTACACGATTCCTGCTGCGCTTTGCAGACCATCCAGACCTTACCCGAAGACGAAATCTCCGCCGGAGCAAAAGTCCTTTTGGAGCTAATCCAGAAGGCGGTTTGTTCGTGCGCTGTGGTTTTGGATGATTCGTTAAAAATAAAGGATGGAGGGGAAGCGTAATGGAAGAGTTCATTGTAAATTTCAACGGTGAGAAAAGCGTCACTTGTGTAATAGCCGGCAACCTGCAGGAAGCCGCCTACCTTTTTGCCCGGTTGCAGATACATGCCGGAGAACAGGAAACCCAGAGAGACTTTGACCGCAAGCCGCCCATAGAAGTTAGAACCGATTCCGGCAAGCGCAGACTCTTCCGCATAAAAGTCGCTGAGATAGACGCTAATATTACCCGCATTGCATATGAGGAAATGGGGGTGGCAAATGTCTAAGTCGCAAACCTTTGCTAGGATACCCTATCCTAGTATCTTGACAAAATTTTCCGTTTCAGGGCATTCTGAACTTCCTAACAGTATTGTGGTGTTCTCCTGCCTTAATGGAGATTTTTTATTGCGCATTAGCGCATATCTTTATGAATCTGACAGGATAGGTGCATTTTATTTTCTGCACTTCTATCCTGATAGACAGAGCAACCAGAATCTTCATGTCGTGAGGCATGAGGGCGGCGTAATACCCGTTAGGAATTCTGGTTGCTCTTTTGTTCTTTGGGAGCATGAACAGCCGAAACCTAAAAGTATTACGGAGGCTATCATGGCCAGACAAGACCTGACTCCTAACCAGGCAATCCTTTTCCTACATAATTCTTGTTGCGCCCTAGAAACTATTGGACAGCTGCCGGAGACAGAAGTTTCCGATGGAGCAAAAGTGATCATCGACCTTGTAAAGAAGGCGGTTTGCTCGTGTGCAGTTGTTCTTGATGATTATGTTCCGGCTGATGGAGGGGCAGCAAATGACTAAGAATAATGAATCCTTTGTTCCGGTTGATGAAATAGTAAGAGCATTGGTAAATGATCCGGTTCTTCAATTTAAGGACCGTGGTTCCTATTTGCAGGAGGGCGTTTGCCCTTCATGCGGAAAAAAGGAGCTTTATACTTCCAAGGAGCGGCCGTGGGTCATTGAGTGTAACCGCAAGAATAATTGTGGAGCCAGCTTTAAAGTTAGTGAGTTGGTTCCGGAACTTTTCACTAATTTCGCAGAAAGATACCAGCCAACTGAGAAAGAACCCAACCGCACAGCAGACGCATACCTTGCCCTTACTCGGGGTTTTGACCTCTCCAAAATTTGCGGCTGGTATGAACAGGCGGCCTGTCAGATTCCGAATACAAATACCTATTGCACCACGGTGCGATTTTATCTTGATGAAGGCCGCACCAGATACTGGGAACGGATAATTGATAAGACAGATAAGGCCGGTAAGAAAGCCCACTTCGGTGGGCGCAGAAAGCCGGACGGCTCCGTCTTTAAAGGTGATGTCTGGACCCCGCCGAGACAGATCCTGAAGAAAGGGGATAAATGTTTTATTGTGGAAGGGATTTTCCACGCTATAGCCTTGTACCACCACGGTATCAAGGCGGCTGCCGCTTTCAGCTGCAATAACTTTCCAAGTAATTTTATCAATCAGCACAAGAATAAGGAAATAGTCTGGGTGCTCGCTCTGGATGGGGATAAGGCCGGACAAAAAGGAATCCGTAAACACGTAGAGAAACTTAAAGAGTTGGGGGTAAAATATGAGGTGGTTCTTCTGCCTGATGGCAAGGAAGACTGGGACGATCTTCATAAGCATGGAAAGATAACAATAAATGGAGAACTTAGTAGAAATATTTTTCTTTGGGGTCGCTATCGTGGTGAAATGCTTTTAGCTGAGACTGAAGTGGAAAAAGGATATGTCCACTACAAGTATAAGCAGAGAAGTACGGATTTCATAATTCCTCATGACAACTATATGTATAGGGTCTGGGTTGACGCTGAGTTTGAAGAAGCCCTCATAGAAGAAGCTCTAAAAGGGCAGGATTCCGAAGATCCGGGAAAAGATGATCTACTCAAAAGAAAATTCCTTTTGAGTCCAAAGGGATTTGAGTTCTTTGAAAAAAACGCCAACTTCAAATTAATCTGCAACGTATATCCAGAGTTTATTTTCCATGAGACAGACGAGCTTATCGAAGATAAACAGTTTTATGTTTTTAAGGTTAATTTCAGGAATAGACCTCCTAAAACAATTCGACTTGATGCGCGGGATCTGGAAAGTGCCTCTGCCTTTTGTAAGGCTCTGAACGGTAAGACTCCCGGAGCTGATTTTGACGGCGAACAGAAAGAATTTAAGAAGTTGAAAAAGAAATGGATGATTGCCGCACAGGGCAAGAGTATTCGCAGCATTGATTATTATGGATACGTTGAAGATATCAACGCTTATATATTTAAGGACTATGCTTATTTCAGAGGCAAGCAGATAGCTAGACACGAAGACGGCTATTATCAAATCGGCTCTGAAATGGTTCGACCTCATTTATCCGGATTGGATATTTCCACAGATAATAGTTTTTCACCTGACTGGCTGGATCGTTACCAGCGGGTATTCAGCTTTCCTGGTATGGCTCTTTTGGGCTTCTGGCTGGGATCTTTGTTTGTTCAGCAGATACGGAAAAAGCAGGGGGACTTTCCCTTTTTTGAATTCACAGGTGAACCGGGGGCGGGTAAGTCCACGGCTCTATATTTTTTATGGAGGTTGTTGGGTAGGGACGACCATGAAGGTTTTGATGCTTTGAAATCAACCAAGGCTGGGCGGCGCAGAGCTTTTTCAAATCTCTCAAATATGCCCACCGTCTTGATTGAGTCTGACAGGGACGATGGAACGGACCGAGGTTATGGTAAGAGTCAATTTAATTTCGATGAATTTAAGCCTTTTTACAACGGCGGAGGAACCGGAATTACGGCTGTGAAGAACCACGGAAACGAGATTAAGGAGCCAAAATTTAAAAGCTCTCTGGTGATTTCACAGAATGCGGAAGTTAATGCGTCTACAGCTACTTTACAGCGTATAGTCCATTGCCATGTTGATAAAGCCCACCACAGCCACGAAACAATTAAGCTGGCCAGATGGTTTACTGTTCAAACAGTGGAAGAAGTGGGCGGGTTCATGAAAGCGGCTTTGATGGCCGAACAGCAAATTTTGAAAAAGTATTTTGACGAGTTTGATCATATTGAGCCTTTTTTTCTTTCCCACATAAAAGAGAATACCCGCATAGCAAAAACGCATGCACAGGTTGCAGCCTGCTGTTCTGCTTTATCCATTTTGTTTCCTCAGCTCACACCTGTCAGAGTGGGGGAAATCACGGATTACCTTTTGGAAAGAGCAAAAGAGCGAATAGTCCGTCTGTCTGCAGATCATCCCATTGTTGAACAGTTCTGGGATGCTTTCCATTATTTGAATGAAGAAGCAGCCTTCCGTGAAGAAGGCAGACTAAATCATTCCACTGATCCTTCGGTTATAGCTATCTCCATTCCTGAGTTTTTATCCATCGCGCAAAGGGAGAGTATGAGCTTTCATAAAAATGAGTTGCTTAGTTTATTACCAACATCCAGGAGGCATAAACTTGTAAGCAAAAACGTAAGCCGTAAAAGTAGATGGACAGGAAAAAACATAAGAAGATGGGAGTTTCTTAAATGAAAAAGTTTCTCCGGAATTCTCAATTTTTTTTGACCCCAATTTGGGGACAGCTCAGAACTTCTTATATGTGTTCAAAAGTATGTGACTTAAGTGACCTAAACTATACTTGTATTATTAACTTTCTATAAATACTAACTATTTTGTTAAAATTCAGGTCACTTTTTATACTACTTTTTAAGTGACCTAAAGGTGACTTGGGTCACTTCATAAGGTCACTAAAAACAGTAAAATGGAGTGACTTAGGTCACTTAATTTTTAATATGTAAAACAGATGTTTATGTCGTTTTTGTGCTTTTGGGTCACTTTAGGTCACTTTTAGAGTGTGACCTAAAACTTGTAAAAAATATCAATAATATTAGTGTCTTGTGTTTTTAAAAAAAGCCAGGTTACTTAGGTCACTTCATTTTGAACATATATATAATATTCTGGAAACAGGAGGTCGTATGACAGCTATGAAGAATGTTGTTTTGAACCGATACGGGAAGCCCTACAAGATCGGAGATGAAGTCATTGTTGTGAATAAAGATAAGCCTAATTTCGATAAGATTGGAGAGGTGAGTAAACTGATAAACTATAATGACAATCCAAAAGTGTCTGTCTCCTTTGATGGTGATATTTTTAATTATAAACCAGAAGATATTGATTTCTGTTGAAATTAACCCCGGTACTGAAATTCAGTGCTGGAGTTTTGTATACTTTGTTGACCTTTGGTTGATTTTGATTTTAAGTAATTTGCTTAGTCAGAAGGTGATTTATATAAAGTGAAGTTAATTCAATATATTGAGTGTATTGACTTGTTGTAATTGTTTTTTTATTAAAATAGTGTGTTAATTAAAATTAACAAAGTTCAATTAATGATTATATATTTTAAAACAAAGAAACTGCAGAAAAACTGTTCATGCCAGGCAAAAATGCTGAAGGCATACGGTCAGGTTAAGGCGATGAAATTAATGCAGAGATTGAATGAGCTGGATGCAGCCGAAAATCTGGATCAAATTTCTCATTTGCCACCGCCTAGATGTCATGAACTGACTAATAACCGTAAAGGGCAGTTTTCAGTTGATTTGGATTATCCTTACAGGTTGCTTTTTATCCCTGCGGATGATCCTGTGCCACTACTTGAGAATGGTGGTATCGACAAAAGCCAGGTGTCTGAAATTGAAATTATAGAAATTGAAGACACCCATCAAAACTGATGGAGGGTGGTAGGATGATAGCACAAAAAAAATATGGGTTTGATCCTGATTATGCCGTGCCTCCTGGAGTAACTCTTCTGGAGGTGCAGGAGTCGCTTGGCATGTCACAGAAAGATTTTGCCTTAAGACTCGGCATGACTGTTCAAAGTTTAAATCGAATAATAAAAGATAGACAGCCTATAACATATGAAACGGCAAATAAACTGGAACTGGTTACAGGTGTAGCTGCCGGGTTTTGGAATAAGCTCGAAAGTAATTATAGAGAAAGAGTAGCTAAACTTGAAGCCAAGAAACAACGCGAGGCTGATATTGATTGGCTTAAGACAATTCCTGTAAAGGAATTAGCTGATAGAGGTTTTATTAAACTTACGAAGAATAAAGTTGATAATTTGCATGAAGTTTTGAGGTTTTATGGAGTGGCAAGCGTATCTGCTTGGAAGGATTTTTGGCTGACTCCTGCAGTTGCTGCTCGTAGATCTTCCTGTTTTGATTCTCAGCCAGGGCCTGCTTCAGCATGGATTAGGCAGGGAGAACTACAGGCTTTGGAAATTCATTGTTCTCCATATAATCGACAACTGTTTATTGAAAACCTTCAAAAAATTAGATGCTTGACAACTTTAGATGCTGACTTTGTACATAAGCTTAAGGAGCTTTGTGCTGATGCAGGTGTTGCTGTTGCCCTTGTTCCTGAAATGAAGAAAGTTCCGTGGAATGGTGCCACCAAATGGTTAACTAAAGATAAGGCCATGATTTTACTTTCACTTAGAGGGAAAGGAGAAGATATTTTTTGGTTTTCATTTTTTCATGAAGCTTCTCACGTATTACATGATTCTAAAAAGGATATGTTGATTAATAGCAACGAGAATCGGGATGATGACCCGCAAGAAAAGAGGGCAGATGAGTTCGCTGCTGATTTTCTTATTCCTAAAAAGTATAACTTAAAAATAAGAAGAGCTAGATCAAAAGACAATATAATCGTACTAGCTAAAAATCTCGGAATTTCTCCCGGCATAGTTGCTGGGCGTTATTGTCACCTTACAGGTAATTGGGGTCAATTTAGGGGGCTTATACGTAAGTTTCAATGGAAATAAAATTCATAGTAAATTACCCCCGGTACTGAAATTCAGTACCGGGGATTTAATTTTCTATATTTTTTATTAATTAACTTTTTTTATTCGTTCACTTCAATACAAATCCTCCATTTAATTAAAGTTCACAACTACCAGTTACGATTTTTTTGGCAGCCAGCACGAGGAAAGCAGATCTATCCATTCCGTGCTTATCTGCTACAGTATCGATTAATTTTAGATCTTGTTCCGGTACGCTAATGTTAACTCTTACCTTTTTTACCTTTTCTTGCAGGGTTACAAGCATAAGGCTATGAAAGTCTTTATCGTTGCAATACTCTTCATACACGGCCTTAAAATCAGTAGTCGGAGCGGGAATTTTTTCGCCGTCTTCCTTCATTCCGTCAATATGAAATGCCAACGCTTCTTTTGCCATAACCTCTGCCTCTTCCAAAGTAGACCCAGCTGAAATACAACCGGGGACATCTGGAAAGGACACACCGTAATCCGAATCCTTGTCCTTATGGATTACAGCGTAATAAGTTGCCATAGCTAACTCCTTTTGTTTTTCCCTTTTTATATCTTCTGGCTGGGGGCTTTCGCCCCCGCCTTATAGTATTTTCAACCCGGACTGTTTTTCTATAGATTTCAAAGTTCCAACAGGAAATTCTTTTTTTGGGTGTGGCACCGTTACCCTGCCGGGTTTGTCAGGATGTTTAAATTGCCAGTGACTTCCTTTTGTAGCCACTTTGTACCAGCCGGCCTTTTTCAATAGCGAAATTATTTCTTTGCTATCCATGTGTGTATAGATACACATTAGATTGGGTATATGTCAAGAGTTTGTGTGTTTTTGTGTGTATAAAAGATTTAGGGTGAGGGGCTTTTTATTTTCGCGCTGTTGGAAACAACTTTGCATGTTCTGGAGAATAAAGGTAATTTATTTGGATAGGTATGTTGTTTCTAATTAGTATGTAGTGTTCATTTGAATAATTTTTTTTTACATATGCCCAATAAAAAATAAATCTAAATTCATACCATGGAATGTATCCTGATAGTATATTTGTATAGTATGGTTTTTCTCTGTTATATTTTTCTAATGCTGAGATAATCTGAAAAAAAAGAATATATAATGAATTCAAATCATTATCTATTCGGTATTGGCATTCTCGCATTCCCTCTGTCATTTTTTCAAATTCTTCTTTCAGATAACTATCTCCAGTTTTATAGAATTCATAGTCTACTCGTGGGTCGTCAGGGTATATTAAATCTTCCTCGTGAATTTCTTCAGAGGATAATTTATAATGATTAAATCCATATTTTGCACAATTATAGCTCCATTTTTTTAAGGGATCTATTTTGTTAAAATCTATGCTTTTTTGAAGTTCATTATATCTGTTTAGAAAATTGAAAAAAGTTGTCTCAAAAGACTGTTGGTTTGAAAGCTCTCTTTGCTGCTCTATCCCTTCTTGTTGAACCTTTAATGTTTGTATCAAAACTATCAGACCAGCTGCTCCCCAAAGTGTACCGGAAGTCCCTGCCAAGTATGTTCCGATATCCGCAGCAAGGTTTGAATCTATATGAAAACTAAAGTTTATTTTGTGATCTATTGCTAATACAATAAAAGCTCCGACAAAATTTACTATTCCTATAGCTATAGCTAGCGAAATAATTTTATTATTCTTAATCCATTCCATAATTTTCCTTACCCCATCCCCACAAACAAATTGGCTTGTTCTGCCGGTTCTACTTTTTGAATTTTCTGCCGAAGCTGTTCGGGCAGGTCTAGAGCTGAAGGACTTAGAGTGTGGCTGAAGGTCAGATCCATAACAAACGTATGGCCGCATTCCGGATTTCTGCAGCTGCAATATAGTTTCTTGTATGTTCCGGCTTCCTGTGAGCTGGATTCTATCCGGGCTACGGAACCGCATTTATTGCATCTAATTTTTACACTCATCTAATCTTCCTCCACATCTTGAATCTATAAATTATTTTACTCTCTTTTTATCTACTTTTCCAGCTAATATGATACATTTATAAATTTATATGAATGTATTTCCACTCAAATAACATAATTAATAATTAAAAAATAATCTTTGAATATGAATCCTATAAATAAGTTATAGGATTAAGTGTTCTTGTATTCTCTTATTTGCGTATATATTGTCTTTCAAGTTGCTTTTAATTAGTTGCTATCTCTTTTGTGTATTAGTTTTGATTAGCAATAACTTTTTATTAATCTCAGTTTATATGAATTAAAATGAAATTTTTTAAAGAATTTATAAATAAATTACCAGAAATTGCAGGTGTAGAACCTGAAAAATTGCAATGCACTGTTGAAGGTGGAGAATTAGAACTTTCCGGTAAAGATTTTGGTAATTGTAAAGAGATAGGAAAAATAAAGTACATCGGTAATTTTAAAATAGAAAATTTTGCTGGAGATGCAGATATTTTATTTGCGCTTGTTATTGCGTGGATAGAAAACAACGATGAACACCGAAATTATCTTAGTCTTTCTGATCCTAAATTCTATATCTCCAATATTACCGAATCTTATATAGAAATTAATTTATCCATAAATTTTGAAGAATCTTTATTTGTAGTTGAAGATGCTGATGGAAGTATATTCTGGATGAATAAATATTGGTCAATGAATGATCTTAACGTTGATATTGCAGAAGAGCTTATTGGTCTTGAATGCAAATCAGATTTTTATAGTCATTCGTAAGCCAATAAAAATTAAAATATAAATTAATATATCGTTTTAATTAATAAATTTAAAGACGGTATTTATACAATTCAAGCTGCTTAATTCAATTGAATTGAACAAAGCAGGTATAGGAGCAGTTTATGGCTTTAGGTAAAGTTCAAGTCAACAATCTGAACTTGATGCAGGGAGAATTTAATGAGGTAGAAAATTATTTTCTCTTTATCGGTCGTGGTTCGGGTACAAATGAAAGTAAATTTTTAACTGTAAACACTGATTCAGATCTGGATGAAATTCTGGGTGAAGGTGAATTTAATCTGAAGATTCAGATTGAATCCGCAAGAAGTAATGCCGGGCAGAACTGGAACGCCTGTATCTATCCGCTTGCCGATCTTGAAGAATGGTCTGATGCGGTTGATTACTGCATGGAACAGGCTGCTGTTGAGGCTGTTGTTCTGACAGATCCGGTAATTGGTTCAACTGAAGTTGATGATATGCAGGCCAAAGCGGAAAGCATTATGTCCCGCTATATGCGTCCTATTTTCTTTATCGGCAATACCCGTAAAATTGATCTTGAAACTGAATCCTGGTCTGATTTCAGTGCCGCAATTAAGCCTCTGATATCCGGTGTGGCAGCTGATCAGGTCTCTATTGTTCCCTGCCTGTGGGGTTTTGATCTCGGTACCTATGCCGGTCGTCTTTGCAATTCTTCAGTTACTGTTGCTGATTCTCCCATGCGTGTCGCAACCGGCCCGCTTGTTGGTGAATGGTCAACCAAGCCTATGGATAAAGACGGACGTGAAATTGATATGTCCATTCTGGAAGATCTCGATTCCGCACGTTTTTCAGTCCCTCAGTGGTATCCTGATTATCCCGGTATGTATTGGGGTGATGGAAATATGCTTGATGTTCCTGCCGGCGACTATCAGTGCGTTGAAAATCTGCGCGTTGTCCAGAAAGCCATGCGCAGGGTTTATGTGCTTGCTGTGGCCAGAATTGCTGACCGCAAGCTTAACAGCACTCCTGCAAGTATTGCTGCCAATCAGACTTATTTCATGCGTCCTCTGCGTGAGATGAGTCGGTCTGTTGAAATTATGGGAACTCAGTTCCCCGGTGAAGTTAAACCGCCTAAAGATACGGACATTACAATTAACTGGAAAACAAAATATCAGGTTGAGATTTACATGGTTGTAACTCCATACAACAGCCCTAAATCCATAACCTGTAATCTTATGCTGGATCTTTCAAATCAGGCGGAGGCGTAGACAATGGCTCAGAGATTAAGCGGTAAAAATTTTGACATCTCAATCGGTGACATTCTGCTGCATGTGGAAAAATCCACTCTCAGCATTGAAGATAACAGTGCAACAGTAAAAGACCGCGGTGTTCCCAACGGCTGGGTGGACGGTGATGTCTCCGCATCTGGTGAACTTGAAGTTGATGCCCAGAACCTGAACCTCATAACCGAGGCCGCAAGCTCTGCCGGAAGTTTCCGCGAGCTGGACGAATTTGACATTCTGTTTTTTGCCAGAGCCGGTAATGACGAGCTTAAAGTTGAAGCATTCGGCTGCAAGCTGAAGCTGGAAAGCCTTCTGGATATTGATACCAAGGGCGGTGAAAAACATATCTCCAAAATTCCTTTTGAAGTTACGAGCCCCGACTTTATCCGTATTAACGGAGTTCCTTACCTTTCTGAAGCTGATATTGATGGGTTGTAGGGTTGTCTCATCCTAAAAAGGGGTGCTGAAGGCATTTAGGGGTAAATTTAATTTTACCCCTGTGCCCAGCAAACAATGTCCTTTTAAAAAAAATCTCTGCCTGAAAGTAACGGCACGAGATGAAGAGGAGTAATGATGGATATTCCAAGAGGCATAAGAAACAATAATCCTGGAAATATTCGTCATGGAATTAACTGGGAAGGTCTGGCTGAGCTTCAGCCTGATAAATCTTTTTGCTCATTTAAAAGCCCTGAATACGGCATCAGGGCAATGGCTAAGATTTTGCTGACCTATCAGCGTAAATACGGTCTGAATACCGTTTTCGGGATCATCAATCGCTGGGCTCCTCCTGTTGAAAATGACACAGGCGCATATATTGAACATGTCTCATCCGAATGTGGTGTTGCACCCCATGAAGAAATAGCTGTCGCGGATTTTCTGGGTGAACTCTGCACGGCAATTATAAGGCATGAGAACGGGCAGCAACCTTACGAACATACAATTATTCAAAAGGGAATTGCTCTGGCTCTGGGGTTGGAATGAGTTTTTTTACAGCAATAGGTGACTTGTTCGGGGGAGAAAAAGGTATCGGCGGGACCATACTTGATGCCGTTAAATCATATTTCCCACCTGATATGAGTGAAGCTGAAAAAAGCAGAATTTCAATGGCCATACAGGCTGCAGCAGATAAAAAAGAAAAGGAAATGATGCTTCTGGCTATGCAGGCTGACAAGCAGGTCACCGAGCGCATTTCCACTCTGGAAGGGACTTCCTCGGATCTCTTGCAGCTGCCAGTTGTTGGAAAAATTATAATGTTTCTCAGGGGCTGTCAGCGTCCTATCTGGGGTTTTGCTACCCTCTACCTTGATTATCTGTGGTTTACTTCATGGAAACTGACAGACAGGCAGGAAACAGCATTGATTGTGATAAATATTCTGGTTCTCGGTTTTTTATTTGGAGAACGTACCATTAAGAACCTTGAACCGTTATTATTGCAGGTTTTTGGACAACCTCACTGGAAGAATGATGGACGGCAAAAGTAGTGGATACCGGTCTTATTGTAAGGATAATTTTTGGGTTGGTAACATTGCTGTGGCCACTGGTTATTCTTTGGAATCGTTACCTGCACAGTTCATTAATGAAAAATTGTGAAGCTGTAGAGGATCTGCGGTTGGAAATGGCTAAGGATTACGTTTCTAATACACAACTTGATAAATATTTTTCTCAGATGGAAAAACGTTTTGACCGTCTGGAAGCTAAAATAGATTTAAAGGAATAAAAATGATTGCTCTCAATATCAACGGACAGGAATTTGAATTTACTGTAACTGTAGCCATTTATAATCAGTACATTAATGAAATGCAGCCGAATAACAAAGTTACCCCGGCACATAATTTTTTGATGCGTTCTATCAAGCCTGAGCAGAAGGATGATTTTAAGACTGTAATGGAACTCCCCGGAGCACCCATACAGATCGCTGCAAAAATTATTGAGGAATACTCTCCTGATCTGGAAATCACAGTGGGAAAGTAGAGGAAGCTGCATATCAAATCGGAAGAAACGGTTTGATGCAATTGCAGTTGTACTCAGCAAAATGGTTTCCCGGGAGAGAAATTGATACTGACTCTATGTCTGAAGCATTGTTTTTGGAAAAAGATTATTGGGAAAAAATGAGTGTAGCAGTCTGTAATGGCATTGCGAAAGCTTTTAGGGGATGATTTTGGGTAAAATAAATAGTTTAGGCTCTTCATTGGATTCGATTGCAAGTAAATCAGATAGTATCTTCAATAAGATATATAAAAATATTGATAAGCTAAGCAGTAAATTCCAAACGTCCCTTAAAAGTATTAAAGATAGTGGTAGTGCATTTCAATCAGCATTCAGCAACATAATTTCTATGGTGAAACCTGCTGAAGAGTTCAATTCCGCTATGGGAGATGCCGCCTTTCTAGGTGTAAAAAGTGATGCCTTGTCTGCTCTTTCAAATGATGCCCTTAAATATTCTTTAAAATATGGTGAGAGTGCTACCGATTTCGTAAAATCAGCTGCCAAGATCCAATCCTCAGTAAATGGTCTTCATGGTAAAGATTTATCTTCTATAACCAACTCAACAGGAATACTGGCAAAAGCAACAAAAGAGAATTCTGCCTCTGTCACTACATATATGACAAGCATGCTCAACTTATATGCTGATAAAGCGAACGCCATGGGTAAAAGTAAGTGGGCTGAAGTTGTAGCCGCCAAAACCGCTGCTGCCACTCAATATATGCATTCCAGCGTTGCAGATATGAAAGCATCATTCTCGACTCTAAATGGTGCAGGTAAAGCCGCAGGTGCATCTTTTTCTGAACAACTTGCCGTGCTGGGTACTTTGCAGAAATCTTCCGTTGGTCCAAAAGATGCCGGCAAAAAGTTTAAAGCGTTCCTTTCATCCGTGCAGGGAGCTCAGAAAAAGCTGGGTATGTCTTTTACAGATTCCAATGGCAAATTGCTGCCAATGGTTCAGATTCTGGAAAAGATTAAAGGAAAGTTTGGAGATACTTTTGATCCTTCTGAATTAGGGGTCCTTAAGGATTCTTTCGGGTCTGAAGGGTCAGATGTGGTTAAGGCTCTTATTGGAAATATTGACGGGTTAAAGGACGCTACAGGTAAGCTGAATGCCGTTACTGATATGACTCAGGCCAAATCAATGGAGATGAAAAACGTCGACCCGTATCAGCGGATGTTGCAGGGAGCTAAAAGCATACAGATTGTTCTTGGCAATTACTTTGTTCCAATACTTGCTGATGTGTTCAACTGGGTTGCTGATGTCTCAGGAAAAATAATTGAATGGACTAAAGCTTATCCCGGTGTGGTAAAATGGATTAGCCAGACTGCATTGATTCTTGGAGGTTTGATAGCAACTATTTATTTGTTCTCATCAGCTATTAAAGTTGCTCAAGTTTTCATGCAGGGATGGAACATGGCTACCAAAGCATGGACAGGTATTACCAAGGTTGCGGCTATATTTACTAAGGGATGGACCATGGCTACCAGCGCATGGACAGGTATAAGCAAGGTCGCGGCTTTATTCACTAAGGGATGGAGTGCTGCACAGGCTATATTCAACGCTGTTTTTCTCGCTAATCCAGTTGTTATGGTTGTGGCCGGCATTATCGCTGCGTTAGCAATTTTAATGGCTGTTCTACCGTATATTTCCAACCTGTGGGATTCATTTAAGAACGCTTTCGGAGATACCTGGTGGGGAAAAGCTCTTATAGCCGTTTTTGATCCTGTTATTTCATGGCTCAAGTCTTTAGGAAAAATTGTCAACTGGGTCTTGGATAAACTTGGATTTTCTTTTTCAGGCACAGCAACTGTTGAGCAAGTGGAAAAAGCCGGCAAAGGGCAGACTGATTCAGTTCTTGCAGGTGCTGATGCCCAATTACAGTCTAAGGCTAATCCTGAGAGTCTTAAGGTTTCTAATAATATCCCTATGGAAATACCGCCGGAGGCGATTAAGACTTTAGGATCTGCTGCCAAGAGTGCTCCTTTGCCGTCTTCTGTTGATCCATCCGTAAAAGTTCCCGTGCAGATTCAGCCTGAGAGTCTTCAGGGCTCTGTGGCTGCTTCAATGAAAATACAGCCGCAGGACGTAAAGCCTGCAAGTATTCAGAGTCTCGATCAGATGAAGCAGACTTCAATCCAGCCCGGAGGAATCCGGCAGGATATAGCAAATATATCCAATCAGAATAATTCTAAAAACTGCCAGCGCGGTCCTGTCACAAATAACTACTATGGCCCGTACAGCAACACAAATGAACAATGGGCATTGGAGATGTGCTAAATGTACTTTGATCTGCTGATAACAGATAATGATATAACTCTGGATGCTGGTGGTAATCCCCGGCTTGTATCTGATCTACCGTGCATAACTCAGGATATTTGTAACATGATCAGAGATACTGGATTGCTGGTTGAGCTTATGGCCAACCGTGATTCGTTGAAGACTGCTGAAAACCTGATCAAAATTAAAATTCAGGTTGAAGATGACGAACGCATTGTTCCCGGTTCCTGTCAGATAATCGAACTAGCTGGTCAGCCAGGAATTTTTAATCTGACCGCCACTACTTATGATTTTGGTGATCTGGCTTTTACCTTAGAGGCATGAATATGAGTGATATTGATTATAGAAAAATGCTGAAAGAAGCAGGTGTTCCCACCTCTGAAGCTGAGATGGAAAAGATCTGGAATGACATCAACGCAGAGCAGGAAATGCTTATCCAGAATGATTCAAAGTGGTCTCCTTTCTGGCGGCTTGTAACTGCTATTGTGACCAAGCCATGCAAATGGCTGGTGGATCTGCTTGCGGATACGGCTCTGCCTAATACTTTTTTAAAGACTGCAACCGGAGTCTGGCTTGATATTTTTTGCTGGGGACTTGACCTTGAACGCAAAGAGGCTACTGCCGCTCAGGGGTACATAACTTTTACCCGCATTAATTCTGTAGGATCATTAACAATCCCAGCAGGAACCATAATCGAAACTCCAGCTATTTCAGGCTATGTCTATCGTCTGGTTACGTCAGAGGAAGTCATCGCAAAGGACGGTGAGCTTTCCATAGAGGTTCCTGTTCAGGCTGAAAATACCGGAGAGGCATATAATCTTGGCCCCGGTTATTATTCCATCCTGCCGCGGCCGATTCCCGGCATTGCAAGCGTTAGAAATGAAAGTGACTGGCTGGACGTGCCCGGTGCAGACCGTGAAGAGGATGAACCTTTCCGGCTGCGTGGGCAGAATCAGTTTTCAGCTGTAGGTCAGTATCATCACGATGCAGCTTACACTTCTGATATTGCTTTATTTGCCGGGATACGGACAGATTATATATACTTTGAGCACGGAGCCCCGCGTGGACCGGGCAGTGCAAATGCCTATATCATGATTGATTCCGGCACTCCTTCCCAGACTTTTGTGGATTCCATAAATGATTACATCAGGAATTCAGGGCATCATGGTCATGGGGATGATATGATCTGCTTTCCGATGCCGCTAAAACCCTTTGCTCTGGCCGCTAAAATTTATACTGCTGCAAATATTTCTGAAGAAAATAAAGAAAATCTCCGGCAGGGAGTAGAAGATTTTATCCGCTGCGCTTTCCGCGAAAATTCTAATTATGAAGTAACAAAAACCTTTCCATTTTCCCGTTTTTCACTGTCTCAACTTGATAGGGAATTGCATGATCAATTTTCAGAGCTGCTGTCAATTGAGTTCAACCGCACTGATGACATCGTAAGCCAAATGGATCTGCCTGAACTTTCTGACCTTACAGTGGAGTTCTGAGTATGATTCCTGTTTTAAAACTTCCTTTCTGGCTCGGTGGGGCCGAGCTTGAGAAGCTGAGGAAATCGGCTCTGAAATGGTGGGATAAACTTTCAGACTGGGCCATGCTTCCGGTGAATATGCAGGACCCCGACAACTGCACGGAAGATTTTCTTAATCTGCTAGCCTGGCAGCGTGATATTAAGCGCTTTGAAGGCGAGCCTCTGGATCTGTTTCGTAAGCGGATCAAATATGCCAGAGCCAATGCCGTTGATTCCGGATCTGTTGTCGGCTTTAAGCGAATATTTAAGCGCCTTGGAGTCGGTTATATTGAAGTTGAAGAACGTATTCCGGGTCAGGATTGGGATATTGTTTCCATCAGTCTTCCTGATAATAAATTGTCTGAAAATCAGAACCTGCTGGAAACTCTGATTCAATGTTACGGAAGGACCTGCAGGCGTTACGACTGGCAGATAATTACCTCTGTCAGCGTTACCGTGAGATCTGAAGAATTTAACCACGATACTTTAACTGTTTATGCGAAAATTCCGCCACTTACTGTGAATCTGCATGGCGGTTGTTTTGATAACGATACTTTGACTGTAGAGGCTAATTTATGAGTTCAATTATTACTATTGCCGGCGAGAACCTGATTGCCCGTATGCAGGGAACAGGTAAAACTTTAGTCATTGATAAAATGATAATCGCCAATATTCCTGACGTTGACCCGTCCGCTGATATTAACCGTTCCATGCAGAAACCGGCTGCAGAGCATATTGTTTACCAATACGATATCCCGGCTGAGTACAAAGCGTATGTAAACCCTAATCAGGTGGTTTATTCTGCAGTTCTTGATTCTGATCTTGGAGACTGGGACTTTAACTGGCTGGGACTTTATTCTTCTGCTGAAGATGTTGTAGTGGCCATAACCACTCTGCCAACTTTAAAGAAATTTAAAACAGCCGGACAGATACAGGGCAACCACCTGACCCGTAATATCATGCTCGCCTATGAAGGTGCTGCTGAAAGTACAGGCATGACTGTCTCAGCTGATACCTGGCAGCTGGATTTTTCCGCAAGGCTTTCCGGCATTGACGGACGGGAACAGAAAAGCAACCGGGATATATATGGGAGTTCCAGATTTTGGAAAAATGCTTTTAAACTGTCAGGTGATGGACAAGCATACTCATTAGCAGCCGGCATTGCCTATGTTGAAGGAATCCGTATTGAACAGGAACAGCCAATTTCAATCTCAGCAGGTCATTTTCCCGGTTCGGTATGGATTGATGTTGCTCTTGTCCCGCAGGGCTCAGATGTGCAGGTTGAAGTTGTTCCTGTATTCGGTGAAAATTTTAATGATGAGCTTAAAGACGGTATTCAGCACTATCTGGTTAAAGTCGCTGAAGTTGATCAGAACGGTACTGTTACAGATTGCAGAAGAACTGAATGGGTGGAACCTGATCTGGTAACATTTTTGAAAACCATAGTGAGTACCAGCCGTTCTATGGCCTCCTCGGATTTGACAGATCATAATACAGACACACAGGCTCACCCGGATATCAGGACGGTTTTGGATAGCAAGGCTTCTGCCAGCCATAGGCATACAATCGCTAATGTTATAGAACTTCAGTCTAATCTTGATGCAAAGTCGGATAAAGGTCACACCCATACCCCTGCTCAAGTTGGACTCGGAAATCTGCCCAATGCTAAAAGTAATTCAGTCAAATATGACAGTTCGGAGTGTTTAGCTACAAGCAGAGCTGTAAAATTTACTTATGATAAAGCTGTTGACGCTTTAAACACTGCAAACACCAAAGCCCCTAAAAGTCATAGACATACTCCAGTCCAAGTTGGCCTTGGTAATCTGCCCAACGCTAAAAGTGATGGTGTCGGATATGACAGCTCTGAGTGTTTAGCTACAAGTGCTGCCGTAAAACGAGCTTATGATAAAGCTGTTGAAGCTTCTGATAACGCTGGTCTTGTGGAGTTAAAGGCGAGCAGATCTGAAAAAGGGACGTGGACAATTACAGGATTAAAAATAGGTAAACCTTTGTTTGTGCTGTCTGATGCAGACAGCGGCAATGTAGATACATTCGTTGAAATAGCTACCGTTAGCGGCGCAATGGATGGACGAGTACCGATTGATCACACGTATTATATGTTAGTTAGCAACACACAATCAAACGCGACAACTCGTACAACAAATGCATTTATTGTTATACCGACATCAACAAGTGTTATATTTAAGATCGGTGATCATTCGAACAATTTTATATTGCGGGCATATCAATAATAGGGGACATCATGCGAGTTTTTATATATATGGGTAGTGTTATCAATGTTGACAATGAGGCAGACGCAGAACGGCTAGAATCGATGGGTGGAGTAGCTCTAACTGATGACGAGGCTGATACGCTGTTCGGGCATGATATCGCTTTGGCTGGACCACAAAACACAACCGTCGATGCTTCAGGGCATATTGTTTATACACCTGCGCCTGGTCCAACTTTTGATCAACAGACCTCCGCGATCCGCTCTGAAAGAGACAGCCGCATCAAGGCTGTAGAATGGCGTATTGAGCGTTACCGTTCAGAAATCAGGCAGGGGCTGACTCCTACTGATGATATCACAAAGCTTGATACTTATGTGCAGGCACTGCGGGATATTACGACTGATGAAAATTTTCCGTGGGATGGTGATATTTCCAAAGTATCATGGCCTGAAATTCAGGAATAGCTGTGTGGAAATCTATTGATTTTAATGTGCCTGCTTCAGCTACCGTATTGGAAGAAAAGGTTGATTCGGTTGTAAATGGAGTACCTGACGGTTTATCCGCTGCCGGATCACGTTTATCCGTGGTAGCTGAAGCTATTCCGGTCCATAAATCTCCCATTGCTTTGCTGGCAGGTAAAGACGCTGAATTGACAGCTGATTTGAGTGCGTATCTTTCTACTCGTTCTAAATTTCTGTGTGTTCATCCTTATATTCATCCTGTCGGAGACCGGCGTGGGGATTATGCCTACCTTTCTCCGGGTGGCTGCCGTGAAGCTGTAATGGCCAAGCTGGCTGATCCTTATGAAGAGTTGGAAGGAGATGCTGCTGTATTCGTTAAAATCTCCGGTTACGACAATGCTGATCTGGCTAACAAACTGGCTGCTTTTAATACGGTCTTTCCACTGGTCCCTTTACAGCTTGCACAGCGCAGGGCCGCTGATCTGGCTGTGCTTGAGAAAGAAAAATATATTTTAGGAAATGGTTTCATCTCCCCCAAGTTTCAATATCTGGACGAACGCCAGCACAGCACCAATAAAAAAATAGATGCATGTCTGGCTGAACTGCTGGGAATATCTCACGGTTACGACATTCAGAATAAACGTCCGGAAACATTGCTTCAGGAATTGATGGCCAAGAAACGGCAGCGTTCCGAAGAGTCCTTGGAAAAATGGGAAACTCTGAGTTCAATATTTACTGGTGGCGCAGGAGAGGCCGCTTTTATTTCCGGTAGTGTGAGGACAATACGCAATGGTTTCTCAAAACTCGGATTGAGAGATGGGGCAAGTCCTTTAGCTGTAATTTGCTGCTGGATAGGTGAAGAGGAAGCCATGACTGTTTTTCGTGAGGTGCTGGGAATATGAATACATTTTTGAGACTTGGAAGCTATAACGTCCCCGGCTATGGACTGAAAGTTGATGGCGGTATGGAAATACATGAAGAGGATTTATCCGGAGAAACTTCAGGCACAGATACTGCGCACAAGGGCATTAAGCCGAAAACTTTATCCGTATCATTGAATATTAATTTTAGAGATGAATCAAAGCTGCAGGAACTGATCAGTGTACTGGAAGCGAAGGACAGTACCGGAGAAATGCAGGTTTATACCATAGCGAATCTTACAGCTAATGCCGGTGGGATTACTCAGGTTAAATGCTGTGAAAGCGTTGGATGGTCCGAGCAGGATGATAAGCGGGCCTGGTCAGTAACTTTTAAATTGCGTGAACATCTGTCTGTTCCTGAAAAAGTGGAGCAAAGGCAAAAAGGTACCGCAGCTGTTATTGAAAAAGAGCAGGGGCAGACAACTGGTCAAGTTCAATCAGTACAGGACCCTGATACTTCATTGAAAAAAGTGCTTAACGACATGGATAGGATTGTATCGTGAAGATCCGCAAAAAGCTGGAAATAGCAGGGAAGGAGTATAAACTGGTCAGTGAAGACATTCGACTGGAACTCAGCTGTTCCGGGCGTGCTGTTTTTCAGTTGCAGGCCAATGAACCTGTGTCAGGCTTAGTACGGTTTTACGTTGGCTATTCGTTTCAGGATAAGGATAGAATGTTTTTCAGCGGATATGTTGAAAAATGTTATAAGGTTGATAATTCGCAGCAGCGTATTTTTTGTCGTGAACTTGCAGGGGTGCTTGCTGAACTATGTCCTGTCTCTTTGCGGCATCCAACACTTAAAGACGTCCTTGAACAGTACACTCAAAAAACTGGGCTTGTCTTTATTATCCCTGAGCACGGATACTCAATAAAAAGGGTTCCATATTTTCAGACAATTGGCAGTGGTTTCCATGGAATATCCAGTATTGGCAAAGTTTTTCAAATTGATGATTATGTATGGAATCCACAACCGGATGGACAAATTTTTATAGGTTCGTGGAAAGATTCCAGATGGGCTACCAGGCTGTTGAAAGTTGCAGATAAATGGTTTCATAGAGTTTTAACTGACGGATCAGAGGTTTGTCCCATTTTCCCGGCTTTAAGGCCTGGGGCTAATCTTAATGGACGGCGTGTTAAGCAGGTGCGTTTGAAGGGACATGAAATGGTGGTCACATGCGTGAAGTCATAAGAAGGGCTTTTCTCAAAATTTTCCCGGAGCTTTCAGGCGGGCTGCACTTGGATAGATATGCCCGAGTTTTGGCTGTGAGTGATGAACCGCAGAACGGCGGCAGCTGTGAGCGATTCCGGCCTCGTTATGCTGTAGATCTTGAAATCCTGACAGCTGAAGGAGAAAGGGATGCATCATATCCTGTCTATAAAGACGTGCCTCTTCCTGTATTCAGTGCCGGCATGGAACGTGGTGTATATGGTTTCCCGGAAACAGGTGCGCTGGTTGTAATCGGCTTTGCCTACGGCAGGCCGGATCATCCTATAATCAGGCAGATATACCCGCTGGGATTATCCTTGCCTGAGCTTAAAACCGGTGAACTGCTCTGGCAGCAGGATGCTGAAACTTTTCAGCGTGTAGACCCGGATGGCAACTGGACGCGCCGAACTCATGGAAAAATTACCGATTGCAGCTTGCAAAGAGTTATAGAGGCCGTTGATTCAACTGTAAGTTTCGTTAGGCATTTTTTAAAAGTAGCAGCTGACAGCAAAGAAGAGATCGGCGGAGTTAAGCACATTGAAGCCCTCGGCGGAATGTTGCTTACATCCGGTGGTCATATTGATATGGCGGCAGTTGATAATCTGAATTTTGTCACAGCCTCAGACTGTAGCTGGATTGTTTCCAGAAACTGGAACGGCGTTACCGGTGGCAATCATACCTACACTATAAAAGGTAACAGAGTTGATGAAGTAAAGAAGGATCATACTTCAACCGTTGGTGGCAACAGAAGTCTTACAGTAAGTAAGAATCTCTCCGAAGTTGTAGGAGGGCAGAGTACTGAAAATATTTCAGGTGATAAAAAAATTCAGGCCGCAAATGTAAAGATGACAGCCGGAACTTTTTCTATGAGTACTGCAGACGGTGGAATAAGTTTTTTCCCTTTGATGCTTGATTTTATGCAGGAAACGCGGGCGGCATTGGATGTCTTGGCTGTTCATACTCATCCTGATGCGGGTGTAATCAATCAGGGTGGACAAGTCAGTGCGCATGCCAGCCAGATTGGTTCTGATCGTGGGCAGCTTGATGTTATGTCCCGATAGTACGAATTTATAATTTGTTGAAAGTAAGCCCTGCTTCAGAAATGAGGCAGGGCTTTAATTGTTTAACTCAAAATAAAAAAATGAAAAAGCTAGGAAAAATCGAACTCACCCGTACCTTACCTTCGAGTCATTTCGAGCTGTTTTTTGCAAGAGCAATGAGAGTGCAAAGGGCTACTTATAAAGCTATGAATATAGCCTTCAGGATCTTTTACCAAGTTGCAATTAGTGCATAGTTGCGCAAAATTTTGCAACAGTGATAATCAGCTTTAAGAGTCCTAATGGTGGAATGGCAGGGGATAGTAAATTTTTCAAAAATATAAGTGAAGTTAAAAAGGTATGTTGTATATCTTGGGAAGACATTTTTAATAGTTTTTTACGCCGTATTTTTACGCCACTGCATGTCGTAAAAAGTAGTAATATCAAGATTTTGGCGTAAAAAAAATAATTTAACTATGCGTAATATTAAGATAAATATTTTAGCCTTATGAATGGCATTCAAGAGGCCGTGGGTTCAATTCCCTCCAGCTCCACCATTAAAATTTCCAATAATTAAACGGGTCTACACCAAACAAAGGGGCGCAAGCCCGATTGATCAAATTTCCATCCGTTGCTTTTCTTCTCGACTAGCCGCACAAAATCCGCACACGCAGCCGATAATTTTCAAAATTTCTAAACCCGTATGCTCGCCTCTGGATGAGCTTCATCTTGCGATGAAATCCTTCGGTTGTTCCGT
>NZ_AUCX01000030.1 GCF_000429985.1 Maridesulfovibrio bastinii DSM 16055 | reverse complement strand
ATTTACGGCACTGGACACGAGGCACATCGACAATGATCCAAATCGGCTTGATACCAACAGGGACAGTGCGTAACCAACGCTCACTTCTTCCTTTATGGATCACATGGCGGTGCTTGCACCGTGAACACCTTACAAGCTTTGCTTTCGGCTTCACATAAATAAGCACGTTTCCGAAAACGAAATCCTGCCGGACATAGTCATAGCCGGACAGCCCCAAGGCGTGGTAGACGAAACTCGTGGACATGGCGATTCTTCCTTCTAGACGTTCATTGGCGTGAATATTGATTGGACGCCATGTCCTTTCATTTTGTCAAAAGTACGCTTGGGCCGGATGAACCTTATTTTTTAATGAATTCTGAGTTAAAAGTCTTTTCAGCCGATCTTTAATGTAATCATTATCAGATTTTATATCCAATCCCGCTTGAGCTTCTGTTATTGCGGTCTTAATGTCTCCAAGCAATTCAGAAACAAGACTAAGCTGAAAATGAGGACCAGCTAACGAAGAATCAATGCTTATTGATTTTTCCAGAGCTGCTTTTGATTCTTTAAACTTAGTTTTTTTCTTCAATATACATCCCAGCTGAAAGTAAAAAAAAGCATTAGTGTCATTGATGCCGATCGCCTTATGAACGGCTTCGAGTGCCGAATCAAGTCGGCCTTCTTTCTCATAAATCATGCTCAGCTGGATATGCGCGACTGCGCTGAAACTATCTATCTCTGCTGCTTTTTCAAAGGCCTCTCTGGAGCCTTTAATATCATTTTTTTTCTTTAACAGACGACCAAGCAAAACATAATAGCCAGAATCAGTATCCTTTAGCTTAATAGCCCGTTTAACAGCATCTTGCTTTCATCTATCCGCCCGTACTGGTCATAGATGAAAGCAAGATTATAAAAAATTTCTGCTGTACCACTGTAAATACTCAGTGACTCTTCCAGCAACTCCAGAGCTTTTTGGTAAAATTTAAATTTGATAGCCCAGTTGGAAGTTATAGCAAAAAAATGCTGAGGTAATTCTTTATTATCGTTTAAAATTTTAGAAAATTCTTCAAGTTTATTAAAAAAAACAGTATCTTTAATCTGCAATGTCATTACATAATCGCTCAACAGCACAGATAAATTTTCTACAGCATTTAATTTAGTACTATCAAGATGTACTGGTTCGACCTTTTTAGGAGGATCAAAAACAATGTTTGATTTATCTGCAAGCCACTGCAGATCTTCTTTAAAATAAGAATAAACAAATTCAGGCGTTAAAAAATCAAAATATTTTTTAGTGCATCCTATCTCATTAAAGAGGTCAACGATCTTTAAATAAGTATATAAGCTATCAAGATCTATATTCTCACAACCATCTTTAAAAGATTTACTGGTTATACTATCAAGAACATGCAAAGCTTCTAATGATATTTTTTTATTATTTATAATACGAGATCTTTTATCTCTAACATTAACTCCTATAGTATCATAAAAATCAATTACAATATCATTTTCATGTAATATTTTATTATCAAATCTTTTAAATATTACATTCTCATTTCCAAATAAATCAACAAATCCCTCTATCCTACATTTTATGCTGTAATCATCTAAAACATCTTCAGTAAATTTTTTTAACGGAATACCATGTTTTATTTTTTGTAAAAAATAAGATGTTAACCATGAAACAGGTTCCCTAACATAGACAATTACTTTTACTTCTTCAAAATATTTATCAAAATCATCTTTAAGTAATTTAACTTCATCTGGTGTTAGTAGGGAAAGCCCCTCACCAGAGAGGATAATATTTTCACTGCTACTTTCACTAATCATTCTTTTAAATACGTTATTAGCGCATTCAAATACACGATACCCCATTTTTTTGAAAAAATATTACCTTTTGTTTTTCTACCGTCGACATTTATGTTGATATAAAGAGGAGCTAGTAATCTTGAATGTTCAATAAAATCTCCTGGATAATCATACCCTTTTTCAAGAAGATAATCTTTATTTTCAAAAGAAAACCTTTGAATTGCAGTAGTCCCAGTCTTATGAAGACCAATATGCAAAAAACATTTCATCAAAGTCTCCACAAATATATAATAAAAATACATTCCATAACGATGCATTTACAACTATACATACATTAGCTATCAATCAATTAACAAAAAAAATATCTGGAGGATCACCAAGCCAATCAGCACAATCCCATCCTAGAAGGATTTCTAGTTTTTTTATATCATCCCTCAAAATTTTTTGAATCTTAATATATTGGTCAGCATTAAAGCTGGTTTTAATTTTCATCTTGAAAATTTCATTTACAGAGATATCAAACGACTTATCATCAGCATAACAGCAGTCTCAATTCTGAATATCAAAAAGATTTTCATCTATCCAGTCCAAAGCCGAATCAACTGAAATTAATAAATAAAAAAGCTATAACACCGATCAAATTGCTAATGGCAACGCGAATTTCTAAATATGCTTAAGCACAAGATACTCGTTAGCCCCTACTGCATGTGATTCAAAATAAGCAAAGCATAATCATACAGTCCTTAGTTCACTTTATTATCAAGCAGATCCAATCAGGCGTACAAAAAACTGTTAAGTTAAAATTTAAGTTAATCTATTATATATTTGATTTTTTTTATCAGTCTGCTACCTCTTTTCTAAATTATAATAAAGTTTCGATAAGTTATATCATTTAAAGGAGCAACAAATGGCTACGACAGTGATGATGAAACATCCGGAAACAGGTCTGGTAAAAAAGGGATTCTTCGGTTTCAGCTGGACAACATTTTTCTTTGGTGGATTTCCGGCACTTTTTCGTGGAGATATACTGACCGGTCTGATCGTAATTGTAATTTCAATGTGCACATGCGGCATCGCCGGAATTATCTGGGCATTTTTCTACAATAAATCATACACAACAAAACTAATTGAAAAAGGCTACCAATTCGCAGACTCTGATGGAGTGGTTACCATGGCCAAAAGCTCTCTTGGGGTTGCATCATAATATTTTCTTTAAAATCGTATTTATGGAGCTACGCATAAAAGCGTAGCTCCATAAATTTTCAACATAATCAGGACTGTAAGATTATTATCCCACTTGAGATTGCGGCTCTAATTTATTGCTTACCGCAGCAATAAAGATTGCAAGAGATTATAAATAAACAATTCTACTCTGCTGGTAAATTTTTCTGATAGCTATCTTAAAATCACATTTGAAACATTCTAAAATAAGTCTTCATTTATTCATCTTTTCTATAAATAAATCCGTATCATCAATCTCCGCATAGGAGAAACTCAGCGCAGCCATGAAAGCAGCATGCACCATGTCAGCCGGGACCAGAGTCCCTTTGAATTCAAGATCCCTTTCTGCGCAGGCATCATGCAGAACAACAACATCGAAACCAAAGTCTCTGGCGGCACGAGCTGTAGCGTCAATACACATAAATGTCATCATCCCTACAATAACAACCCTCTCTACACCCTGCGCTTTCAACAGATCGAAAAGTCCTGTTTCCTGAAAACTGTTTGGATAGTTTTTTACAACAACTTCCTCCCCCTCAATCGGCAGAACCACAGAATGGATTTCCGCTCCGGCAGTATTAGGAATGAAAAAGCTGGCTTTCGGTTTTATATTTTCGTGTCTTATATGAATTACCGGCAAATTTTTATCTCTAAAAACTGATAGAACTTCAGCGGCTTTTCTTCCTGCGGCTTCAGCTTTAACCAGTTCAAAAGCTCCGCCGGGAAAATAATCATTCTGGATATCTACAATTATAAGTGCGTCTTTTTTCATATCATTTCTCCTTAATTTAAAATCTGTCATTTAGTTAAGCACCAGCAACCCCTCACCGGGGAGCAATGCCATTGGCTTAAATTATGTGGATATCTGAGGATAAATAAGTGGCGAAAAAGACAAATAAGAGGCAAAAAAAGACAAGAAGGAGATAACCGATGATCACAATAGCAACAGTGGCAATTCCGGGATCACTTCATTCTGCTTTACACGGAATTGGTGAAATACTTTATATGGCTAACAAGTTAGCAGGTAAAAAAAATTTTAATTACAGCATACTCTCTCCCGGGGTTGAACAAGTTTCCTGCTATACCGGGACGCTGATTACACCTGAAAATACTATTTCAAATTCCAGTCAGGATATAATCATCATCCCGCCAATACTGGAAAATATGAACGAGCTGATTGACGATAAAAATTTAATATCATGGCTTAAGGAACAGCATAAATCAGGATCAATAGTTGCGACGGTCTGCGCCGGATCTTTTTTGCTGGCTGAAACCGGTATTTTAAATGGACGGTACGCGACTACGCATTGGAATCTTGGCGAGAAATTTAAAGAAAGATATCCTGATGTAAAATTAAATATTCAAAGACTGCTGATAGACGGTGGTAATTATATCTGCGCAGGTGGTGTTTCTGCATGGATGGATTTAGCTCTTTACCTTGTCAAACGCTATTTGAGCATTGAAGATTCACTTAATTGCGCCAAAGTCATGCTTATGGATCCTCATAGAGAATACCAAAGTCCATACGGTCTGGGAGGCTTTCCTAAAAGCCATAATGACCGCGCAATTTTGAATGTTCAGGCGTGGCTCGAAGTAAATTACCCTGAATCACCGAATCTTGCCCTGATGGCGGAGAAAGCGAATCTAAGCCAGAGATCTTTACTTAGACGCTTTAAAAAAGCGACAGGATGTTCCCCGATACAATATCTGAGACAGGTCAGAGTGGATGCAGCACAAATGATGCTTGAGCAAACAGATGATAGTGTTGAAAGCATTTCCGAATATGTCGGCTACACAGATTACAGCACCTTCCGAAAACTTTTCAAACAGACAATAGGCATGACTCCATCCACATACAGACAGAAATTTGGTTTGAGGATTTAATTGTCTGGAGTTGTAGTTTTTTTTACAACAATATAATTTTAACAAACTGAGTCTGTAAAACAATAAACAGGCATATCCACATCAAAGTTTTTCATCTAATGGTGAGAATAAGAGATATACCAGACCGGGGTATGCCTATCAGCTTTTGCTCTTATTCCCAACAGTCCAAAGCGATCACCTCCAACTGATGACAGAGCCTCAATCTTTCCAATGGAATTCAGATAAGCCGGAACAAAACTTTGTGGTAGCATTTCTAATATCTTCTCATGGATATTGAGATCAGAACCGAAAAATGCTGAAAGTGGCATAAAAACTGTCGTATCATTGGCAGTATCACTTCTAAAATCTTCATTAGTAGAAAAACTTAATCCAACAAATTCCGACGGAGAACTATTTACCAATTTATAGGGGTACAATACTTCAACCACATCCCAGATCTGGTTAAAACAGTTTTCAATATTAAAAGCTCTTAAAAAGCATTTTATGAAGCCAGCCGTAGGATTGGAAAGAGCATAATACCACTCCAACTCAATTCTTTGATTTTCATCAAAATTTATACCCAACATGACAGGATGATGATTGGCTAAAAAACCTTCGGACTGATCCAGATTAAAGAACGGAGGATAGCTGTTCAATTCAAGATATAATTTCAGATTTAATCTACCGTAACCATCTATTCTCACTCCATGCCAGCAAGTCCATTTTGCTTCATCAAAAAGAAGTCTACTGGCCGCATTCCAGTCAAATTCACACCATTTGGAGTCAAAAGAAGTAAAAAGACTGTATGCCGTCTGAAATCTTTTTTTCGGTGACAATAATGGTGAAGCTCCGTCAACAGCAACCCTGACAGAGCCATTCGAACTGACTAATGAAACCTCAACAGGTGATCCATCAGCCAAAAGCAGGCTGGGGCTGTCCTCAATACAGGTCCAGAATAAAGCGCGGCGAAAATATTCCACCGCGCTTTGAACATCAACCAGCCCTTGGCCTTTAAGGATGCATATCAATTCATCGATGGGAAACATCTATTAATCAGCATCCCCGGGTAGAACTACTATGGTTTGACCGGATTGCTTAGTTCTTTTGATATTTGTCGGTGTTTCGACATTTTTATGCCAGTACTGTGCTTCCCAATAGTATGTGGGGGTTGTTCCTGAATCATATAAGAAATCCCACAAGAAATCGTCTAAATTTTCAGGGGTGAAAATTCTACCGAACATATCTGTTTTATTTCCACTTTTATTTATACGATATACCTGAAGGTTAACTTTAGTAATATTTTTATTACTCCACTCTACTTCAGAAGCCTGAAATTTTACAGACTGTACAGACTGAGCCGTGGAGACATTGATAATGCTTGTTCCTATATCTGTATGCTGGATCATTGTCAGCTTACCACCGGACTCATACTCTCCACTATAAGAAATGATAAATTCATCAGCACTGTTCGGAACAGTCAGGAACCACGGCTGGGGAGTCATTGCACTTCCCTGAAGAGCCCACTGATGATTATGAACAAGTCCATTGGTTTTATCATTATACTGAGCATCAACAGCAACCAGACTGAAATCACCTAGAGTAAAAAGTGAAATAACCCTTGAAACCAAAGGAGGGGTAAGGACATTCTGTATGGCATTATCAGTAACCCATCCAGTCATGACTTTTGTATTATCAGCCATGTAGTAAGTGGTGCGGAACTGATATGAATTAGTAGACGGACGCATGGTGTTGCTTTCTACCACATCCGTGGTTTTATCCTTATTCAACTCAATATTCTGATGTGTTACAGCACCATCATTATCGTTTACAAAATAGAAATTGACCTCAACCCTTTTCACCTGCTCGTCAGAAAACGGAACATTCCAAGCGATAAACTTTACAGTTAGCCTTTTTAGATCACGAATATTAATAAATATCTGTGTATCTGTACTGGTAGTTATCGGGGAGGTATACGGCTCTGTACCATCGTTGTACTCAACTTTGTAATGATACTTGTACTCAGGATTAAACGCACCTCCAGACATATCGCCAACAGCCTTGAATATCCATGATCCAGACTCATCAGCTTTAAACTGGTGGGTATTATCGGTCTTTGCTGTAGGGTAATCCACAACCACAGTAACAGAATCAACCGTATCGGGAATACTTTGAACAGCAAAAGCAACATTTAAATTACGTACATCAATTGTTGAAGAAATTTTTTCCCATGTAGTTTCATCAAACGCAGGAATAGTTGCTTGTGGAGTTACCAGCCAGTTAATAACCTGCCCTTCTTCATAAACATTATTGAATGATGGCATCATGGAGCAGGAAAAATTATCTGCATTTTTTTCCCCTATGACAGTTAAAACTTCCTGTATGGACTTATCAACATCATTTTGAAGAGTCTGATTACCCCAATCCGTTAGCCTCTTGAGGACACTTTCAGATAGCGTACGACTGCCGGGATCAACTGTAACTTTTCCTGCCATGGACTGGCTTAAAAGCTGATGGACCTCAACTGAACGATTTGTAACATGGCCCCACATATTTTTACTGACATGGACAGTTTTCTGATATTCGTAGGCTGTGTTTGAATCGAAGGAAACCGTAACGGTTGCCGGTGGCAAGGCTGCAAAAGTGCTTAATTGATAACTGACAGTAAAAGTGCCACCAGCACTTCCATCTGGTCCGAAGGCATTCTTAAAGCTTTCATAAGAGTTGTTGTCAGGTAGGGAAATAACAAATGAAACTTTGTTATCAGCATACAGAGATGCATCTGCCCTTTGTGTTAATTTTGTTCCATTCACTTCAAAGGTAAAGACTGCGAAAGCATCAAGCCAGTCCAACTGGCCAAAGGTAATATCCTGTCCAAGCTCCTTACGTACAGCGGCACGAATTTCATCAGACACATATATATCAGTCTGAAAAGTGCATTCACCACTTACTCCAAGGCTTTCAGCTGAAGAATTACTCTCTATCTTAACTAGAGAAAAAGCCGGATCTCCATTAGGGGCAATGGCTATTCTGGGTTGTGGTATGACGTAGTATTTATTTTTTTCTTTATCGTCACCATATACTGTTACAGTTTGACTTTGGCCATAGTTGATTACTTGAGATTTCTCTATACTTATCAACGTATTACTCCAAAATTTTTAATTGTTATCAATCATGTTCAGGAGACGGGAAAGTCAATTTCAAAGTTTGGGAAGAGGCTAAGGAGACATCCTCTGAAGCCTGCCCAAAACGTTCCATTTCATTAAATTGTTCGCTGACAACTCCTAAGTCGAATGGATCTACGACCTCGGACGGTTTCTGTGAATCTTGAAGTTCAGATATGGCTTTAGTAAAAGGGACCTTGATGGAATTCAGATTTTCAATAACCTTTTCAAGAGAATCACTGACCTTAGAGATCAATCCAGGCATCTCACCGGTTACTTTTTGAACTGCCTTCAGAGCCAAAAGCTGCTGGGTCAAAAGTGTTACTATTAATTTCTGAGAAGCAGCATCTTTCATAGAATCGAAGAGAGTGTCGATTTCGTTTATAAGTTGCTGTAGTGCAAGACCGGTTGTAACAACACCTGTAATTCTAACAGCCAATAGCAGGGCTGCCACTGGAGCACTTTTAAAAACTACAGAGGTCAAAGTCATGACGATTGCAACGTAGTCAACATTCTGTCTTTTATTGATGGTACTATTATCTACAGGGCTATCGAGTTTTTTAATTTTTTCTTCTATTTTTTTCAGAACAGCCTCAGCGGCTTCAACGTTTTCCTTATCACCTTCAAACAACGCCGCAAAAGGTTGGTTTGAATCTGTAAAATTAGAGGCATCTTTTTCAGCTTTTTCTTTGAAATCAGAGAGTTTATTCTTCCATGATTCAACTGAGTCAATTGAACTGTCTACCGAATCAATCAGGCCTGAAAAATATTTGGCAACTTTTTTAGCCGCATCATTGCCATCCTGCCTTAGAGCGTCACGGACAGGGTTCACTATCCCACTAAAAGTTGAAGCAATATTAATATATACTTGGGAGGCAACAACTAAATCAGGACTGAGGTTGTTTTCCCAATTGCTTGCGTCGCTCTGGGCAGCGGCAAGACAATTTTGAACTTCACTAATCACTCTCTCCTTGTCCGGTATATCCTCATATTTAAAAGCCAGATCAGTCAGACTTGCGGCCATAATTGCCTGAGCATCGTTCTGTGCCAAAAGCCTGGAGTTTAAAACTCCAACAATACCAGATTTCTGTTCAGGAACATCAAATTTTAATTCTATGCTCATCATTCCCCCGAATTTGAAAAAAAGTCTGTAGGTATGATGATGCCCGAGCATGGCCGGGCATCATCATAAAAACATTTTTTGTAATATTAAGCCGTTGCTTTTTTTATTTCCAAATCGGTGTGGTTGTTTTTATCGTCAACGTCTACATCCTGATTCTGCATAGCCTGAGCAAAAGTCATAAGCTGACCCCACTGTTTATTGGCTATATCAAGATCCGGAACACTAAGTATGTCACCGATATGCCTTTCAGATTTTTCAAGATCATCAATTACGGCTTCAAGTTTAGCCTGCAGCGTTGCCCAGGTATCAAGTATAACCTGTACGGATTTAACTGCGGCCTTCGACTTGTCCACCAGTGTGGAAAGAGCAGTTTCTACGCTTGTAAGAGCCACGCACTGCTGTGTAAGGAGGGAAACTTCAAGTTTATCTTTTGATAACTTTGACTGTTCTTCAGTCTTCTCATTTATTGCAGAAATCAAAAAACCTACGCTCAATCCTACCCCCACCATTCCAACAACAAGGACAACGGCACCGACAATTGGCTTGACCGTTCCACCGGTAGCAATCAGTCCTATACCCGCTGCGCATACACCGACTGAAGCTCCAGCACTTATAGCTGTAGCAGTTATCTCTGTATTTAGTGAGTCAATAATACTGTTCAAGGCTTTGATTTCATCATTCAAAATTTTAATATTATCTTCTTCAAACTGTCTTATTACTTCGAAATCCTGATTTCTACTGCTAAAATTACTTGAGTCAACATTGATATCAGTGTTGAATTGCTCAATATCTTCCCGTTCTGCGTCTATAGCACTTTTTTGATCTTCAAGAGTTTCAAGCAGGCCCTTAAAATACTTTATCACATCATCTTTTTTTTTCTTATAATCTGGAGCTTCGGGGTTATCTATGAGATACACCAGAATTGGCCTCATAGTCTCATATAATGTTTGAAAAGTAGTGCCGTAATTAATCAAACCCTGAGGAATTGCGGTTAAATCGGGGGCGATGTTATTAGACCAGTTCATTCCATGCTCTTTTGCTGCATCCAGCTCAGTCCTTAGTGTTGCCAAAATATCCTTTGGATCTGCCGGCAATTCTTTTTGCAATTTTTCCGGGAGATGTTGAAAAGCAACTCCGGAAATATCAGTATTATTAAGGGCCTGAACATAAGATGTTACCACAGTTTTAGCATTTTGGTATTCAGCAAGGTCATCCTGTGAATTATCAATATCTAAATCTAAATTTACAGTACCGTCTTCCTTACGCAAAGCTATCACTTTACCACTCATTTTAAGCCTCCTTAAAATCCTGTTACAGGTTGCTGGGTAAGCTCTTCAACAAACTGAGCCAATTGCTTCCACTGAGTCATGGCAATTTCTAAATCAATCGACTTCAATATATCTGTGAACTTACGTCCTTCTGACTTTTCGAGATCGTTCTTAACGGACTCTATTTTGGCCCGGTTAGTTCCCCAAAAATTCTGCAATGCCTGTAATGCATTCTGAGAGGCTGCAATGTTATTTGAAAGAGATTCTACAAAGGTATAGCCATACACTGCACTTATCGTTTCGAGGTTAGCTCCTGTTCCATTTATTTCCGCGCTCACCGATGATTTTATATTTACAGTGGCACTGCAAACTCCAACCATTTGTGATTCGAGATAATCACTACTGAGATAGCCGTTTATTTTATCAATCCAGTCTGAGGCACTGTAAAAATGTTCTCTGATTGTTACCAGGTCATCGCTTAATATTGAGTGCTCAGCCGCAAGTGTTGTATGGTACTCTCCAAGCTCTGATTGCACTCCATCTGCTGAATTCAGCTCACTATCAATAACCGAAAGCAGATAGGAATAATCATCCAGGACATCTTCCTTCTGCCCGGATGTCGGGAGCTGATCCGGCTGCATTTCTATTTGAGTCAGAATATTCAGTATCTCAGATCCTTTTTCGGTAATATCCTTACTGTATGATTTTATGATATTAAATTGAACCTGTTGAGCATTCGGGCAGATAATATCAATCCATTTTCTTGATGTTGATCTGCAATCGTCAATGTGGTTCTGAATTGATTCATACCAGGATGGAGGAGATGGAAGGTTTGGTATGAGATAAAAGACACTTTCAGCATGTTTGGTGACCATGCATCCGGCATTGTAAGCTTTTGCCGTATTTTGCTTGGCTGTGGTCAAATCAAATTCGAGGGAATTCAGCTCAGTGGTGCTTTTAAGCTTTGAATTATCTGTCATCTTATCACCTCTCCTTTTATTGGGCTCACTATAGTTAAACAATATGCCTATACAGAATATGAATCAGATGCATGAATAAATTTTCAAAGGCCTATTTTTATTAAATAATAAATATTTTATACTAATATTTATATTAAAATACTAATAAAAACTTATTACAGTCAAGGCTTATTATAAAAAAATACATTAAGAATAATAAATATTTTTTAAAAAATGATTTTACTAAATATTCCATACTATAAATTTTATCCGGCAAGGTTATGCGGAGAACAATAAAAACAAAAACCCCCGTGATACCGGGGGATAATAAAAAAATACAATAGAATATCCTCGTTAAATTGTAACATAGTAAACTATTGTATTAGCAGCTGATCCTGTAGACAAATTCTGCATTGTCTGAATATTATTGTTAATTTCTTTTAGCTGTTTTATGCAGTCGTTAAGCTTCAAATTAGATGAAATATGAGGTTGTGATGTACCGTAATTCTTAACAGTTAAAAACACTTCATTAAAATTTAATTTATAATTATTAAATATAGCTATAAAATCAGATAGAACTTTTTTAAATTTTCCAATTTCACTTATAACTGAGACCAAAATAATATCTGCAATTTCATACTCTTCATCATTAAATTGTTTACCTGCAAAAACTTTTTCAACGGCTGCTTCCAACTTTTCACCCTGCTTACCGTATATTTCAGCATCAAAAATCAGCACTCCACCATAGGAACACTGAGCTGAAAATTCATCAGCCCGACCTAAAAAAATGAATACACTCCTGTGACCTCTCTCAGGAAATATTCTATTATCATCAACAATCCCTTCCATCCCAGACATCTTTTCAATAAGCATATCAGGATGATAATCAGCCAAAATCCCAGCATTAACTTTCAGTTCATTTTTAAAATCAATTAGCCATTTTTTAGGCAGGTCTACAATTTTTTGGCTGTTATCAAGTAAATCATGAAAAGATGCTTCTATTCCCGAAGCATATGTTTCAACTTTCTTCGATGAGGACTCGGCCCCATTTTTTCCGGCATTTTTAGCGAGATCCAACAATTGAGAATCGAAGCCCTGAATCAGATATTCACATCTGGAACACAAATCTATAGCACTCTGAAAAATATGGATATAACTATTACTGAATTCCTTACGCCAATTTGAAAAGAGCTCTCTCAAATAGCCGCTCTCCAGCTGTTGAGATGCAAGATATACCGCTTCCAGACGTAATTTGCTAAAGAAAAAATCTGAAAAGACACTTAACAATAAATCATCAGATTTAAATAACGCCGAATCAGGATAAAACATATCATCCATGGGAAAAACCTCCGCAATCATATTAATAGACGTCGACTATTATTAAATCAAATAATTTATATAAATATCAAGAAAATAATATTTTTTATTTAACTATCCATTATATTTATAGAATACTAAACATAAGAATATAACCTTATATTCTTCATAATACAGTTTATCAGAATAAAAAGTTTAGGAACTTCTCATAATTAAGAAGACACCTTCAACATTTTGGCATTTATAGCCACGATAACTGTAGACAAAGACATGAGCACAGCACCAACGGCCGGGCTGAGTAAAATTCCCATATTGTATAAAACGCCGGCAGCAAGCGGTATTGCAAAAGCATTATAGCCTGTTGCCCAAAACAGGTTCTGAACAGTTTTTTTATAGGTTGCCTTTGAAAGAGCAATTACTTTGACTGCATCTTCCGGATTTGACTTAACTAGAACAATATCCGCGGTTTCCTGAGCGACATCAGTTCCGGCACCAATAGCTATACCCACATCAGCCTGAGCTAAGGCAGGAGCATCATTCACACCATCACCGGTCATAGCACACAGCAAACCTTTCGCCTGAATCTGCTTAACCTTATCTGCTTTTTTATCGGGCAGAACCTCTGCAAAGTATTCAGTCAGATCCAACTCCCCTGCAACACGTTTCGCGACAGTTTCATTATCACCAGTTATCATCATAACCTGAACACCCAGCTGTTTCAATTCAGAAACGGCCTGCTTGGATTCTTCACGGATAACATCATCCAGAGCAAGGCAGCCTGCCGGGGCATCATCAACCAAGACAAAAACAAGAGTCTTGCCCTGACTTACTATGCCCTTAAGCTCTGAAGAGTCATACTCCATTCCTTCCTGCTGAACATATTTATGGCTGACAACTTTTACGTTTAAGCCATCAACTGTAGCTTCTGCCCCTTTTCCGGGAATATTTTTAAAATTATCTGATTTTTCAATGCCTGAAACAGCTCCGGCAACGGCTTTGGCTATAGGATGTTCTGAATGGACCTCAACGGCTGCAGCCATTTTAAGAAGCTTATCCTTGTCATAATCTTTGGAAAAAAGAACCAAATCACTCACAGTGAATTCACCTTTGGTCAAAGTTCCTGTTTTATCAAAAAGTACAGCTTGAATATTCCGAGCTCTTTCAAATGCAGTTCTATTTCGGATGAAAAATCCCTGACGAGCAGCTATAGCCGTTGTTGTTGCTACAACTAAAGGAATTGCCAACCCTAGGGCGTGTGGACAGGTGATGATCATGACAGTCACAGTACGTTCCAATGAAAACACAAAATCTTTCCCAAAAATCCCCATCCAGATAAGCATGGTCAGCAAACCGGCGGAAAGAGCAATATATGTAAGCCATGCAGCAGCTTTATCTGCCAGCCCCTGAGCTCTGGATTTACTTTTTTGAGCCTCCTGAACCATTGTCATGACCTGATTAATAAATGAATCTTCTCCAGTCTTCCCAACTGTAATTGTCAGAGAACCTCCGCCATTAATTGCCCCTCCGATGACCTCGTCACCCTGACTTTTTTCAACTGGTTTAGATTCCCCGGTAAGCATAGCTTCATTTATGCTGGATGAACCCTCTTTAATCTCTCCGTCTGCAGCTATTTTTTCACCGGGTTTGACCATAATCAAATCTCCGGGCTGAAGATCACTTACTCTAATGTCTTCTATGGAACCATCCTGCTTGATTCTATGAGCTTCACCGGGAATCAGTCTGGCGAGTTCCTCCATGGCTCCTGACGCGCTCATAACAGACTTCATTTCTATCCAGTGACCTAGAAGCATAATGTCGATAAGACTTGCAAGCTCCCAAAAAAAGACCTTCCCTTTCAGTCCAAAAACGACAAGACATGAATATCCATAGGCAACAAAAATCGCCAGAGCGATAAGAGTCATCATCCCCGGCTTCTTATCAGAAATTTCATTAAATAAACCTTTCAGGAATGGCCAGCCACCATAAAAAAATATGGCTGATGAAAATCCAAAAAGGACTAACATGTAGTTGGGGATAACCGGCTCTCCCAGTCCGACAAAACCTCGCAGCATTGGGGATAACCACATGATAGGCAGAGTAAGAATAAGAGAGACAAAAAACCTTTTCTGAAAATCCTTCACCATATGCGCATGATGTGAGCTATGACCACCTCCAGAAGAAGATGAATGCGAGTGTTCATGATTTTTATGTTGGTTATGATTTTTATCATGAGTATGTTCTTTATGATGAGTAGAATCTTCTTTATTCAAAACTTCCTCCGTTAATATTTTATTATAAACTTAAATATTATTAGAAAATATTAATTGATATTTTTTAATTTAAGATAAAAGTAAACATGATATTGATATATAATAATGCTAACATAAACTTAAAGACTATTGCAACATCGCAATTTTAAATTTGTATTAACAAATAAAATCTACGCCATCATTATTTATATACTAATTATTATAATATATATTTTTAGCAAAATCTGCATGAAATTATAAAAAGACTATATAAACATTTTTTGCACATAATTACAGCATACAATATATTTTCGCTAATATTCTAAATAATCTTAGCTCAATACACTAATATGAACAGACTTATATTAATCACTTTATAAAAACGACTTTTACAAGCGAAAGCTGTAACCTTAAGTAGTTGTTCCCAGACGAAAATAATCATCCGAGGGAAAACATTTGCAACAGGCATTTCCAGTTGAAAACAAAAACCGTGCAAGATACTATAATTAAATATTTTCCTACATAATAACTTAATTCTAACGATCATGTTTTTAAAATTTTAACTGACTGTTTTCTTAATCCAGATCATAAGCAAAAATACGCATAAGAGACTTCTATGACTGAGCATAATACTCCTGATACAGCTATAAAACGAGCTGAAATTATTAAAAAAATTACAACCTGTACACAGCAGCAGGATTATAAAAAAGCCCTTGAATATGCAGATGAAGCAATTCAAAATTTTCCGAATGATACTGCCATCGCTGTGCGCAGAGCTGTCCTGCTCCGGCAGGTTCATCGGACCGAAGAAAGCATTCAGGAATTGGACAGGCTCCACGCTCAATACCCTGAGAACTGGAATATTTCATTTGAGCTGGCTATTTGCCATAAAGAAAACGGTAACAATAAAGACTGTCTATGCCTGCTTGAAAAAGTTCTTGCCGTTAAGCCGGACCATCGCGGAGCACTGCTGCTTAGAATTACAGTTTGTTCACAGGAGCAAGACTTCAAACAGGCTCTTGAATATGCTGACACCGCTATAAAAATCCTGCCTGATGACACTATGATTGCTTTAAAAAGAGCGGTTTTGCTGAGACAGACACACAGAGACGCCGAAAGTATTCAGGAATTAGAGAAAATTCATTCTCTGCACCCTGAAAATCCACAGATAACTTTTGAGCTGGCTATTTCACATAAATTAAATGGTAATAATGCAGCATGTATCAACCTGCTAAAGAAAGTACTTGCGGATAAACAGGATCATCGGGGAGCACTGCTCCAGATCATCATAACATATTCGCAAATGCAGAATTTCAAGCTGGCTCTTGAGTATGCGGATCAGGCCATAAAAATTCTACCGAACGACCAAGTTATAGCTTTAAGAAGAGCAGTCCTGCTGCGGCAGACACTCAGAGTGGACGAAAGTATTTTTGAATTAAAGAAGCTCTATTCACTGTATCCTGAGAATACCCAGATTACTTTTGAACTGGCTGTTTCTCATAAAGAATACGGAAATGATGCAGCATGTCTGGAACTGTTGGAAGAAGTTCTTGCAGCTACACCAGATCATCGGGGAGCACTGCTCCAGATCATCATAACATATTCGCAAATGCAGAATTTCAAGCTGGCTCTTGAGTATGCGGAGCAGGCAATAAAATTTCTGCCGAATGACCCAGTTATAGCCTTAAGAAGAGCAGTCCTGCTGCGGCAGACACTCAGAGTGGACAAAAGTATTCTTGAATTAAAGAAGCTCTATTCACTGTATCCTGAAAATACCCAGATTACTTTTGAACTGGCTATTTCACATAAATTAAATGGTAATAATGCAGCATGTCTGGAACTTTTGGAACAAGTTATTGCGGCTAAACCGGACCACCGCGGAGCATTGCTTCACAGAATTGCAGTCTGTTCTCAGGAACAAAACTTCAAACTGGCCCTCGAATATGCTGACAACGCAATTAAGATTCTGCCAGATGATCTAAATGTAGCTTTGAAAAGAGCGGTTTTGCTAAGACAGACTAATAGAATCGCCGAAAGCTCTCATGAATTGGAGAAGCTCCATTCTCTGCACCCTGAAAATCCACAGATAACTTTTGAGCTGGCTATTTCACATAAATCAAATGGTAATAATGCAGCATGTATCAACCTTCTAAAAAAAGTACTTGCAGATAAACCGGATCATCGAGGAGCACTGCTCCAGATCATCATAACATATTCGCAAATGCAAAATTTCAAGTTGGCTCTTGAGTATGCGGATCAGGCAATAAAGTTTCTACCGGATGACACAGTTATAGCTTTAAAAAAAGCACTCTTGCTGCGCCAGACTCTCCGAGTGGACGAAAGTATTCATGAATTAAAGAAGATTCATTCTCTGAACCCTGAAAATCCACAGATAACTTTTGAGCTGGCTATTTCACATAAATCAAATGGCAACAATGCAGCATGTATCAACCTTCTAAAAAAAGTACTTGCAGATAAACCGAATCATCGAGGAGCACTGCTCCAGATCATCATAACATATTCGCAAATGCAAAATTATATACTGGCTCTTGAGTATGCGGATCAGGCAATAAAGTTTCTACCGGATGACACCGTTATAGCTTTAAAAAAAGCAGTCTTGCTGCGTCAGTTAAACCGTGTAGAAGAGAGTATTAAATTTCTTGAAAAAGCAGTTACCAGTTATCCGGACCAAGTATTACTCAAAGAACAATTAGCGGTATCCTATCTGATCGCAGATGATTATTTTAAAAGCAATCAACTGATGACCGAATTTCTAACCGCCTCTACAGCTGACAAAACCACTCGCCTACGCCAGATAGACAGACATCTTGTACGCGCTGAATTTCAGATTGCCGTGGAATTATGCGAAGAACTCATACAGCGATTTCCTGATGATCTTGGAGTGCAACTTGTTTATGCGGATGCTCTTTCGCAATCACATCGCCATAAAGAAACCGCAGATATCCTGAATTTTCTTGAAATAAATGGATTTGAAGGCGCACGTTTTGCAACGGTAAAAATGATGGACATGCTTGCTACTAAAAATCCTGATACAGCTTTCAACTGGCTTAAGAAATACGGAAAACACAGTCTCTCTCATCAGCAGACATTGTCAAAAATATTATCTCTGCTCATCTTCTATAACAGAATAGATGATTCTGTTGACCTGATAGCAGAATCTTCTGAAAATCATTATTCTCTATGGTCAGGACAATTCTTCACACTTATCACCCAACTACTGGCAAACGGCCGAAAAAACGAAGCTGAAATGGTTTTAAAACACTGCATAATTCCGGAGGATTCAGTAGTACCGCAGATACTGCCCTGGATATTGAAAGCATTGGGCAGGGATGAAGAGGCTAGGGATACTGCGCTTAGAAGCATAAAAAACACTCAAAACGATCCCATAGAAATTTCTAAGCACCTTTCCATTCTGGATTCGCTGGATGTGGAAACAAAAGATATTGAAGCAAGACTAATCAACAAAAAGAAATTTACAGATTCAGAAATTATAACTATTGGTGACTATCTGTTAAAAAGCCTTAATGGTGAAATGTCTCCGTTACAGCAAGCTGATCGCCAAAAATTGGAAGCAGCGTGGTCTTTTGCCGATCATTCTGCTTACGTTTATGAAGAATGGGCTGCTAAAGTTATTAAATCCACAAACTTTTCGCTCCTGTCATGCAAAGCGTTTGATGATACTCCTGAGGCAATGGATGCCCTTTCGGACCGGATTGAGTTTCCAGACCTGACCGTATTAACTGAACGCTATCAGCAGAAAAAATCTTTTCTGATAGCAACATCTCACTTTGGTTCTCCCTGGTCTCTCTGGTGCCTGATGAAGCATTTCCCCAAGCTGCATTACCTTGCAGCATACAGCTACCCGGTATCTAATAACCCTTTCACTAAAAACTCATTATCAAATGAAGGTGATATAAAGTCCATACGAAAGATGGCTACTTTACTTAAGGAGGGAGGAGCTCTGGCAGCAGCAGCTGATTTTCTCCCTGATACAGCCAGTCTGATGCCAGTACAAAAACCGGCAATAGCTAGGCTCTGCGGGAAAAAAATTCAATTTCCGAATCTCCTTCCAAGGCTGGCATGGCGCTATAATATACCGATTTACTGGCTGCAGGCCAAACCGGGAAAAGGTAAAATTGTATATGAGTTTGAGCCATTTCCCAAGCCACTTCCTGATGAAAATAAAGAAGTCTGGTGTGATCGCTGGGCAGAATCTTTCGCATCAAAGCTGGAAAGAATTATAAGTGGTCCGCCGGAGAGTCTTTCGCTCAACGTTTCAACATGGAGACTTTTAGCAAACAATAACGGATAGTATTAAAACTTTTAATACCGGAGAATGCAATCAGGCAGGGCCTAATGACCGGACTGTATGCGTTCTTTTTGACAGATTGAAAATATACAAAAGAAGCTACCAAGAGTTTGAGCGGATTGAATAAAGACAACTTTTTTATTTGGAAAAAGGGAACCAACATCTAACTATTTTGGATATCTTATGAAAGATGGTTACTACCTTTCAATCTATGCTCATCTGGATAGGCTTGGGGCCTGCTACAATCTTACAGCAAGACATGATCAGAATATGGCATTGTGGCTTAAGACCGGAAGCCGTGTTGAATTAGTCCGCTACTGGGAATTTGAACGCTACTCCGGGCATAAGCATCATGGGATTCCATTTTTTGATAGAAAACACGCATGGGATATAATTACTAAGCTTCTGGCAGAGGCAAACATCAAGCCGCAACAATTGAATGCAGTCTGGGGAACCCCCGGACTCTCCAGTGAAGACGATAGCTGGATGAAGGATAACACAGGACTCAGCTCGCACATCCTGTCACATTTATATTCTGCCCTACTCTTTGATACCAACCAGTTTTATAATGGTACGACTCTGGCTCTGGCCCTTGATGGCGGCCCGGATTCTCTGCTGGACAGCCAGTCGCCTGAAATGCCCTTCTATGCAGGAGCAGTTGTAAAAAATGGAAACATGGAAATATTTCCTATTCCATCTCCAGGAGGTTTATGGGCCAGTCTCAGCTACCTTACTAAAATGGAAGAAGGTAGTTTAATGGCCTTGGGTTCAGCAAGCAGCTGCACTCTTCATACTCCTGTAGAACATGCTCCAACTATCAGCTGTATAACGGACTTTTCTTCCGCATGGGATTGGGTTGAAAAGCTGCTCCATACGGTAAGCAACATTACTGACAATGATACTGGAAATATTTTTTCGGGATTTGACCCTCTGTTTACCGAAAAGGAAAACCGGATAAGCATGGCCGTTAAAGTTGTGCAGCAGGAATCCAAACGTCAGGTCGGCTCCATAGTTGATCACATCCTTAAAAAATACAATTTAACTCCATCAAATACAAAACTGGCCTTATCCGGTGGATTTGCCCTGAATTGTCCAACAAACACCTATCTGGTGCGCAAATTCAGTTTTGCCGGATTTCAGGCCCCACCATGCGTAAATGATGGCGGAATATCCCTTGGCTATGGGCTGCGTGCTTTTTTGCACTTCATGGGTCGCTTCGATTTTATAACGCCATCAGCAGGAATGGGCATGGTGAACCAGACTTCAAGCTCCTCGTCAGTGGATAAAGACTACATAGCAAAGGCTCTGGACGATTTAAAGAAAGGACCAGTCGTCTGGGTTGAAGGTGGAGCCGAGATGGGACCGCGAGCCCTTGGTCACCGAAGCCTGCTGGCTGATCCTCGAAAACGTGCTATGCAGGATAGTTTAAACCATGCAAAACAACGTCAGTGGTGGCGTCCGGTTGCTCCTGTAATTTTAGCGGAATATGTTGATCAATGGTTCGATGACGGATTGATCTCGCCATTTATGCTGCATGTAATGCACTTGAAACCTGAACGCATCAATCAGGTTCCTGCTATCGCCCACATTGACGGCAGTGCCAGAGTTCAAACACTGACATCTGATGAAGCTCCAATGCTATACAGCCTCATTCATGAATTCTATAAGCGGACGGGAATCCCCATGCTGTGCAACACGTCCCTTAATGATAAAGGGGAGCCGATTATAAATAGTTATGAGCAAGCCCTGACTTTTGCTGCAAGGCGGGGAGTAAAAACCTGTTATCTGGACGGGCAACGCAGAATTATCCCACAAACTCAGGCTGACATGGGGCAATCACAACCATCAAAGAGAATGGCTCAGGACTTTAGCATATCGCAAAGTCTGCGAGAGAGAACAAAGACCGACTTAAACCCACATGGGTTGACCCGAAAAGAACTAGCTCTTTGGATAAACTCTCCCCGGCTTAAACGGTTAGACCCCAAAAACAAAGCTCAAGCAGATGTTATCAGCCGATACTATAAGAAAATCATAAACCAGTCTCAGGGACGCCCTTTGCCACTGGACCTCCTGTTTAAGCATCAGGAGAGCATTTAAGGTCCTGAGACTGCGCCTTAAAATCAGGATTCTTCAGCAAAAGGGTATGGATATAGAAAAATCCTTCCCAGCATATCGATCATATCAAGCCATTCGATAAAAGACTGCGAGTCAACCAGATATTCAGGTCCCGGTTCAAATAAAGATGACCAGCCACCGCTATACAGCCGGCAATGTTTGCAATCAATAGACGGAGTGCAACACTTCTGGTTTTGTTTTACGCCGTCAACTCGGTAATAATGGAGAGGTTCTTTTATGCGGGAAGCACAATCTTCAGCAATACCTGTTTCCTGATCGATTGCATAAAGAGACCCCGACCGGGTAATCCGCTTGTTATATCCTGGGGTCAGCAACAAAGTTTCCGGATAAGTCTCCAGCAGTTCTGTGGTCAGATCCTTTATCTTATGCAGATCATCAGCTGAAAAAACCGGCGATTTAATTGAGTCCCCCAGATGAAAATATTTATTATCAGCCGGAACGGAGTCAGCAAGTTTCTTTAAATAGGTAGATGTTGGTGAATACATTGAAAAAGTAATTTCAAGTCCGTGCTCAGCTGACATTCTGACGATATCTTTCACCGTATGGAGATTCCACGGGGAAAGAGTATAAAGCATAACAGCTCTGGGGTCTCCCTCATAATTTTCAAAAGCTTTACGCAGCATACCACCGTGACGGAATTTGAGATCATAATCATCATCCCCCCAGACCGAGACTCCTATGCGGAACTTAACATCAGGATGAATCCGAATCATTCCATTTGTACCGATCTTGCCAAAACGGATATTTTCAGATGCTGCAAGCAGTCTGTCCATATGCATGGATGGCTCGGCACCCACAAGATAGGCCATGGTCACACCACGCTTTTTTTCGCCTGCAAAAAAATCCTGCCATTGTTCGGGGGTCATTTCCTGACTTATATGCTCACGACTGCTGTCTTCAAAATAGTAACACCCTTCACAAAACAAGCCACATTCCTGACTTATTTCGTAAAACGCCGGACGCCGGAAATTGCGTATAATTTTTCTGGCCTTCTTAAAACGAGCTGTCAGTCCCGGAGTTCCGTCTAGAATCTGTCTTACCCTACGAAGTGTCGCACGCGAAGCGTCTTCATTCTTTTCTAAGCTAATGTGCATATAATCCTGAAATAAAAAAATATTGTTGAAAATTTACCACAGACATAGTGGTCACCCCAAAAGCAATGTCTTTCAAGACTTACAGTCACCCCTTGATAAAGATAAAACTGTAAGCCCGGTTCTAATCCTGATAACAGCTTATTTTTAAAAACAAATTTTATTCAATAAGCTTATTTGGAATGTTTCTGCTTCTTGCGAAGACAATCCTTCATTTCACTAAATGATTTTACATTATCAAGATGCAATTTCACATTCTCAAGCCTTGTGGAATGTCCGACAGAAACGACACGGACACCGGCGTTAAATCTGAAATCGCATACAGCCTTATCCGCAATAAAATCATGAAGACCAATTGATAGGGTGTTATTGCAATAAAGATAGCGTGAATCATTTTTACCATGCACTGAAAACGGAGTTTTATCGCGCAAAGGAATCGGATGTTGGTATGGACCTTCAGAAAAATCAGGTTTGCTTACATTTTCACGGAGTTGGATTTTTTTATAAACGGACATAGTGTCACGATTAATCATGAGAATCTGCAATGGAGGGGACGGCATAACCATAAAATTCATACCCTCGTAACTAAAAAGGATATGCCCCGGAATTCTTACAGTTTCAACATCATAAAACTGCTCCAGCCGTTCCATTTTACCATCTTCTGTCAGTCGATATCTACAAACTATAGCAGGTCCGAAACTGTACAGGCTGTTGTTACGCCCCATTAGTCCGAGATTGTGCTGCGAAAGATAGAAATAGTCCGAATTCTCGTGCTCAAATTCCGCATGCGCGGGACTGTAGGGAATCGACTCCATGGAGGTAACCTTTTTGGCCTCCAGATCATAAATATAGCAATTACCGTTTACCAGCCCAGCCTCTTGAATTTCCAGCTGTCTTTCTTTTGATTCCTTAGCAAGATCAGGAGAATCGAGCACTGAATCCATTGTCATCTGGACAAGAAGAAGAAAACGACTGTTTGGAGAAATATTTGTCGTATGGATATGGTCAATACCTTCAATTGTATCAATCAGGTGAAATTTATCCTCATCAATATCATAATAAAGAATTTCCAGATCGACGCTACGGTTCAAAGTTATGTCCTCCTTGTACATATCCTTAAACCGCCATCTTGAGGCATACATTTTACCGTTTTGAATCTGATTGGTGGAGGAATAAACCCATTTCTCTTTTTTACTTTCATCAAAAACACAATAAACTTTCAATGTACTCAGATCGATTAAAGCAAAAAAATCTACTGAGGTGAACGCTACAGTTATGACCTGACCGTACTGTTCTCCCTGATGTGGCGTAGAAACTGAATACATAAGCGTATCGAAAGGCATCCGATGAGGACTCATAGAATCTACATGATATTTCTCGGTATCTTTACGAAGACGGGTCATCTCTTCGGAAAGGTCTGTATCAATAGCGACAATTTTTTTTGTTTTGAAATCGACAAGAAAAAATACCACATGATCATTCAATGCCATGCACGGGATAAAAATACAGTCATCAGCCTGTTCAGGAATCTGGAGATCATCCGGAAAAGAATACTGATAGATGGAAGTTGCTAATTCTTTTTTCATTTTGAGTTTATGATTTATAGATAATTATTCGGTTTTATATACATCTTAATTATAATACAGAATAGATATATAACTATTCCGATAGCATAGTGTGCTCATATATTTTCAAATATCATGATAACCTTATAATTGATACCCATGCTCAGCTAAAGTGAAACACGGTTTCAAATATTTAATATCTTTATAAAAATAGCGCAAGCACATTAAATACAGCTATGTGTATTTAAAAATAAAAAAATGACTTGTAATAGTCATCATTTCTCAGTTTATTTTTTGTTGCAGCAAAGGAGTGACTAAAAATTTTATGAATACAAATTATAAAGACTAATTCAAAATGATATTTAATTAACGATGACAATCAGTAAGCAGTAAAGAAATTTTATTTTTAATCCAATGAGTCCACTGCTGGTATGCTTTTTCATTATAATTTACCGATAACTGATTCATAAAACCATGCCCATAATCAGCTTTATGGCATTCAACCAAATTTATACACTGCAAATTATCAATAATTTCATCAACGTTATAATGAGGTTCATGATTTGGAAAAATTAAATCAGTATTAACTTCAGGATTCCTATCCTGCATTAATCGTATCCCAGAACCATAGAAACAGATGGCCCTATTAACAGCTACAAAGCAGCTTTCACAAACAACGGACCAGACAGCTGTAGCTCCGGCACTAAAGCCAATCAGTAAAGTCGGGCTGTCAATCTTGGACACTTCCTGAGCAAGCTTGGCAGCATAAGCCTTATGCCCGCATGCCTTAAGATAATGGTCATAAGCCGCCTCTTCACAGGAAAAATCAATAGCAACCCCGTCATAAGGATCAACCACAGAAATACCGCTCACCATCCTCTCAAGCTCGGCAGCCAATGCATCCACATAACGGGTCTTACCCCATATTTCAGTAACAAGTATTAAATGCATATGTTGGCTCTACAACTTTTTATTAGCACCGTACAACCTAGTTGATATCCATAATATGGAAAAAGGATCTACAAATTTTATTGTAACGACTGGAATATATAGTCGAGCTGGAGGGAATTGAACCCACGGCCTCTTGAATGCCATGCAAGGAGATTCGTCTTCAAGCTCCAGAATTATTGAATTTATTTTTTCCCGGTCAACAAAAAATCAGTGATGTTGGAGGCGTGTTAAAGGCCCCGGTTGACCAATTTGGTTGACCAGATTTTAGTGCCATTTTGTTACACTTTGCCATACTTTCTGTGAGAGTTGCCAATAGCAATTACCACGTTTGCGAGCTTGTTGTATATAAAGCCAAATAAAAAGCAAAAAACATAGACGAAGACGCTATATATCAACAAGCCAACAATGCCGCTATGTTCTGCTTTTTTTGCTGCATAAAATATATAATTGTAAAAAAACAACAATATCGACAAACTTGAAACATGAAGTAATATTGACTTAATGCTATCATTTAATCTTTTTAATAAGGGCTCGAAACTGACAACAGAAAATACAAAAAGGGCCGCAACCATCATATCGTATAATTCTTGCTTCAAAAAAGATGGTTTACTATAGAAAATACATAGACAAGACAACAACGTACCCAGCCCTAAAATATATTTGTATCTGTCTTTTATACTAGTCTGCACAAATTCACAGATTATGCAAAATGAAACGAGTGGCATATAAGACAAAACACTCCACGTTAAGATTCTTGAAGTACCATAGTAATTGCTAACAAAACCAGACAGGAGCATAAACAATAGCATTATTATTCTTAATACTGGATTTTTTATAGCGTGAAAAACAAACAATAGGATTGGGACTAGAATCAAAACTTGGGCATAAACCCCAGCATACCATAATGTCCCGGACACTTTAAAAAACGTTTGTTCAAACAATGTATGAGTCATTGTCAGATGCGTTATATTGTCCCAAATGTTATGCGACTTATTGGTCACTCCATATATAAGCAACAAATTCCATACTCCTACAGCGACGACGTATTGAGGATAAAAATTTGTAGCAAAGCCTTTCCATATTCCAGAATATGTTTTCAATATATCATTACTGTTTTTCTGTATCCTACTGTTAATAAGAAAAATAGTAACAACAAGACAAATTTCAACCCCAATAAACCCCCTCCTGCATATCTCCCAAGGGTCAAGGTATATATCCAACGTAGGCTTACCAATAAATCGCCATACATGAAAAAAAGTTATACTCAAAAGCGCACTTACTTTTAATAAATCATATGAAATATTCCTAGGTTGTCCCATTGCATCTCCCAATTAAAAACAAACTCATTCACACTCAGCACTGGACCGGGACTGACAATTCGTCCGTGACTACATCTTCAAGCCGAGGATAACCTTCAGATTTCAACCAATTTTAATTCTGAAGGAGTATTTATGGATTTCGACGACTTTGAACTTCTGTACGCCTATACCAGAACACAGGCAATAGCTGATGGTGTTTTAATTCCTATTCCTAAAGAAGATAGCGAACTCAAGATCCCAGACGCAATCTCAAGCAATCTCTACCATCAATACATTGAACCACCAAAAGGACTTGAAGGCGAAGGCCAATCAACCACTGGCAGACTCCATGACACATTGATGCTATTCAAGGCTGCTGCTTCAGCCCATTGGGACGGAATACACGTATTGTTTGATGTGCTGTATTTGATGGGACCGGGACGACTTGAAAAAATAAAAGTATTAGCAATACTCGGGGCAGACGATGACGGAAAACCGTGTCTGGCTATTTGTCTTCCTGAAGATGAATGATTTTTTGTTTAATTATTTTAGACATATATTACCATCTAAAAGGAGATTACAAATGCAAACTAAGAAGTGCCACAAATGCGGTGAAGAGAACCTGTTGAAGTCACAAACTTGTTTCAATTGCGGAGCTAAGTTGACAGCTGGAGCAGCAATTATGAACCTCATCAAAATTGGTGGGGTGATCTTGCTCTTCTGGCTGATAGGTAAATTCTTCATGTAGTAGATCGGACTCCTTTTGAGACGATGTTGTTTCAGGAGGAGTCCTTTTTATTTTTTGAACGGCAGATGTGCTTCACCAGCGTAACCAACCACGCCGTTATCGCATTACAAAACAACTGGATAGATCAAAACTTCGGTCAACCGAAGTCCAACAACCAGCCCCCATTATCCAGCTCCGGGAACTTCCGCTCCTGCCAAAATTCTCCACCCAAAATTCTCGGCTCTACCTCAAAGAAAGGGGCGATAGGATAATCCGATAAAAAGAAAGGCATACCGAACCGACTCGATATGCCCTATAAATTGATCAAATTTCCGACCAAAGAAAGGAGATCAATTTATGGATCGAATCTTAATCGGCCTGCCCGATTTTGCAAT
>NZ_AUCX01000029.1 GCF_000429985.1 Maridesulfovibrio bastinii DSM 16055 | reverse complement strand
CTTCACGGACATCGCTATGCCAGAATGCGCGGCCTCTCGAAGGCTCAAGAACAAAGTCTCCTCTGCGCAGCCTGCCAAAACATGAAGAAAATAGCGCTTATCCTAAGCGCTAGACGCATATTTTCTGATATTTTTAAAACTATTGCCTTCAAAGAGAGTTCCGTTCACTGTTTTGCTTCGAACTTGGGATTTGATCGACCAAATTTAAATTTTTCAAACTAAATCGAACAGAAATAGGGCGTAATAAAACCCCGCTTTTAAAAAAAACGGGGTTAGTCAGCAATCTGAAATCGCGGCGGACATTTTAATGCCCGCCGCGATTTTATGTTTTCATATCGCATAGTTGTATAATGTAATCGTATTATACTATATGTAACTGTCCCTTGTTCTCGTTTTCAGTAACGACCCGGTTACGTCCGCTGTTTTTAGCGTTATATAAGGCCTTGTCCGCCTTTTCCAGAATAGACTCTTCACTTTCAAGAGCCCCCGGACGCATGGAAGTGACTCCGATGCTTGCGGTTATATTAAAACGGGTACCACAGTAATCCATTTCAGTTTCTTCAATCTTTGTCCGCACTCTCTCGGCAAGCATACGGGCCTGCTCAATTTTTGTATGCGGCAGCAGCAATACAAATTCCTCTCCGCCGTAACGGGCGATAAAATCAGTTGTACGCAAGGTCTTTTCAAAAATTCTGGCAGTACGTTCAAGAACCATATCACCGGCAAGATGCCCGTAGCTGTCATTAATGTTCTTGAAATGATCCAGATCGACCATAAGCAATGACAAGTCAAGATTGTGGCGCTGGTGCCTCTTGAGCTCCTCAACAAGTCTTTCATCAAAGCTGCGGCGATTATAAACCCTTGTTAAACCGTCATGATCAGCCCTTGTACTGATCCTGCGGAACATCAAAGCATTATGCAGAGCCAATGAGAGATGGCTAACCGCCGAATTTATTGTGCTGACCTGATCTTTGGCAAGCCGGACACTCTTATCACAGAGCATGACCAGTGATCCGAACTTCTCACCTCGTGAAGCCAGCGGCAGAACAAGCACTCGGCCTTCAGCCGGGCCTTCCACGAAACGCCGGTTTTCCTCAACAGGTCTGGTACAGTTCAGTTCATAGCTGTCTGTAACCGATTCTCCCGGAACAGAAGAATTCTCCAGCATAAGATTCAACCACTGCGAGCGGACGTCTTCACTCATACCAGGCTTTAAAAAGATCTCTGCCTCCAGCTTTTCCGAAGATGGAATCTTATTCCAGAAAACAGCCTGAAGAGATAAAATAGGAAGAATCATTCCCATATCCTTTTCCGCTCTGCCGAGAATTTCGGCTGGCTCAAGGCTCTCAGTGGCATTGGCAAGCAAAGTATTTAAAAACGTAAGCTGCTCAGTCTTACGACTTAAGATTTCACGCTCAAGCATGATCTGTTCGGTCATGCGATAGATATCACCATAAAGACCGGAAACTTCCTTGGCCCTGAAAAGGGCGTCCTTAACCTTTGAGCTGGTTAAAGGGGAGCTGACAACTGTCAAAAAACCTTCTTCGAGCACATTTTCAAGATCCATAGGATTGTCATCATCCTGAATCAGAATCTTCTGAGTCGATTCAAGTTCCCGGTAAGCATTTTTGCGATTTTCAGGAAGACCGCTCCAGACCCTGAGAGGAATCCATGCGGCTGAAGGTTTTTCCGACTGAACCATCTCCTTGTCTCCCGGCAGAGAGCTTTCAGAGAAATTCCGCAGAAAGAATCCCGGTCCGAGCGAGTTCTTGATCTTTACGGCCTCGACTTTATTAAGGCCTAAGCCCCATAAGAGTTCCGGCCTGTTACCTCTTTTCATAATCGGTCTCCTTTATGCCAAGTAAACCTTTTCAAGACATATTTTGCAGACCATCTTGCAATGATTGAACCAAACTTAAAAAAGGTAAGCCTGATCTTAAAAATCAAGAAATTTATAAAAAAATAAGTACTACTTTTTTACAGTCAGATCAGGAAGATATATAAACATTAAGTAATACGGACTAAATTTATAATACGACGATAAAAAACGCTTAACATCTTTAAATTTAAAGCCGCGGGAAAAGTTTGCCGGATTTCTGACGCTTGCAGTTCGAGCTTTTTTCCCTATCAAATACTTTGACAAAACAGCTGAAAATATGTCTTGAATCAGGGATGGATAGTAAAAAAATATGGGGTACACTGGACCCCTTCTATGAAAATGGCGCAATCCTCGGCCGCAAAGTAGCCAACACTTCATTTCTTGACGCTTTGCTCCGTGAAGACCCATTTGACGAATACCATTTTTTCCCCGGAGTAATGAAAGTCTGCCAAGACCTATCCAATAATATTTCAAAAAAATTCCCTGAATTCATCAGCTCCGGCAGAATTAAAATTTTTGATCGCAGGGAGCTTCCCGCAAAGCTAGGCAGCACTGATTACCATTGCTTTCACCAGTCGGACTGCATTCTTTACCCACAGCATATTGCCGGGGTACGCAACAGGTACAGCAAAAGGATTTTCCCGATAACAAGCCTCACACATTCACTGAGTTACAGTGATTACGGGCAGTCCTTTCTCTCCCACATGTGGTCCGGCATTTCGAAACGTGACTGTATTATATCAACATCCAGAGCCGGTGTTGGTGTTGTGGAAAACTATTTTAAAATTTTGCGCAAAGGGTACAGCCTTGATGAAAAAAAATTCCCCGCACCTTCAGTAAGACGCATCCCGCTCGGTCTGGACACAGCCAAGTTCACAGCACCGGACGACATAGAAGCAGTTGGAGCAGCTAAACGGCTGGGGATATATGCGGATGATGATAAAAAATGCTTGAACATGCTGGTCTTTGGACGAATCTCGCACTTTTCTAAAATGGATATCCTGCCTTTATTGCGCGCAATAAGAAAAATTTTCAAAACAGGAATTGATAAAAATTCACTGAGACTGGTCCTCGCCGGCTGGGCTGAACCCGGAGATGACTTTCCGGATACACTGCAAAATATTGCTGGCAGTATAGGACTCAAACTTTCAATATTCAAATGCCCGTCGGAAAAAGAGAAACTTGATCTATATAAAGCTTCGGATATTTTTATTTCCATTGCTGACAACCCTCAGGAGACTTTCGGGATAACTGTAATTGAAGCTCTTTCCATGGGGATTCCGGCTGTTGTTTCAGATTATGACGGCTATCGCGATCTGGTACAGGACGGTATTACAGGCTTCCTGATTCCAACCATCGGCCCCGCAGACACGCAGTTAACCGATGTCATGGCCCCTCTTCTATATGATAATAATTACCACCTGCAGATTTCACAAACGACCATTGTTGAAACTAATGCCTTGGCTGAGGCCTTGCTAAAGCTGATTAAAGATAGCGCGCTGAGGTCAGCGATGGGTAGTGAGGGAATTAAAAGGGTCAAATCACGATACAACTGGTCACGAATAATCAGCGACCATGTTGAATTATGGGAGGAACTAAACAATATCCAGGTGGACACTGAGCTACTGAAAAACAGTGTGCATCCATCCCATGTGGCCTTCGGCGAAGTTTTCAGACATTACACCAGCAGGATTATAGCCCCGGATACAAAAGTCAGCACATCCGAGACAGGACAGGCCATATACCATGGTGTCGACTTTCCGCTTATTTACAAGGGTCTTGAATACATCATTGATGAAAATCTGATTAACAAAGCGGCATTCTTCGCCAGAAAAAATATTACTGTTGAAGAACTTGTAACCAGACTTCAGTCGGCAAACCCTGCCAGCAGCACGGAACGTATAATAAATTCAATATTGTGGTGTCTGAAACACGATATTCTGGAACCTTTATAATGACCAGACCAGCGGTTACACATCATACAATTTTAAAAAAAGGCGGTGGAGCCGCAAGAGTTGCAACCCTTATACATAAGGGACTCCTTTCTGCAGGCTACGACTCCCAACTGAGTTTTGAAGTTGATGACACTGACGGTTCCAGAATCATGACTCCCGAACATGCGGCCTGCTCTATCCCGTCCGGGCGCATAGTGCATCTGCACGCTTCATGTAATACTCCTGCTTTTTTGGATAATATTCCAAAAAACAATAAAATTATTGTCACCCTGCATGATCTTAAAATGGTTACAGGAGGCTGCCCTTATCCTCTGGATTGCCCTATGTTTTTAAAAGGCTGTCCCGATCCCTGCCCAAGAAATTTTCCGGATTCAATGGAATCAAGAAAAAAATCAATCACCAGCCTGCTTGAGCACCATACAGAGCTGATTTCGCCCTCGGGATGGCTTGCCAGACTTGCCAAAAAAAGTGCTCCTGAACTTAATATAAAGGTTATCCCCAATGGGATACCGTGGCCGGAAAAGCATCCTGATAAAAAGAAGGCCAGACAACAGCTTGGTATAAACCCTTCTTCCAGAATGATTCTTTTTGCAGCCCATGGCGGAACCAAGGCCCAGTATAAAGCAGGACACCGCTGGATGAACATCTGGAATAATGTAAAAAAACAAATACCTGAAGCTATCGGCTTTATCTGTGGAGGGGATAAGTTTGATATTGAAGGAGATTTACACTTCTGGCCGTATGTAGGAAGGGAAAAACTTGGACTTTTAATGGAGGCTTCAGATATACTTGCATATCCGACTCTTGCCGATAATCATCCGCTTGTTGTTCTGGAAGCCATGTCGCATGGACTTCCATGTGTCAGTTACAGTACCGGAGGAGTTCCTGAACAGATTCAACATGAAGAAAACGGCATACTTGTTGATTATAAAAATGAAAATAAATTTATTGAAGAAGCTGTCAAAATGCTTGAGTTGCCCGGTAAGTGCAGATCATTAGGTATGAAAGCCTACAGCGATGGAATGTTGAAATTCAGCTCGGACAGGATGGTTTCAAATTATTTAAAAAAATATGTCAAAATTATGTAAAAATTGTTTTCATGTTATTTTTTTAAAACATGTACAATGAAAACAAAATAATCCATTGACAAAACCACGTAGTTTTAATGAAATTAATTAGCGCAATGTAATTTTTTTAAGAAAAAGGTTTCCAGTTAGTTATTTTTTTGGATATATAGTTTTATTATAAGACCATATCAGCTATAGTTGGAAAAATTCCGTTTCACTCATAAGCTGATATTGGAATTGTAACACAAAAAACATAAACGCCGGTATATGTCGGCTTACTTTTCCTGCTGAATTTTCGTAGGAAGCAGCATGTCGACCAGACTTTTATCGGACGACATTGAGCGGCAATCAAGTTCACCTGCATGGAACGGGGAGGAAAAATATGTCACAGACCAACATTCTGCTTGAATCGGGAACTAATGAACTCGAAATTGTCGAGTTTTTCATTGATGAAAATGACAATGTACATGACGGCTCTACAAGACGTTCATACTACGGAATCAACGTAGCTAAAGTTGTTGAGATTATAAGACTTCCCGAACTCACAGATATGCCTGACGCAGCTAATGATGCTGTTCTTGGTGCTTTTGATCTCCGCTCGGAAATAATTCCCCTCATCGATCTCAGTAAAAGAGTAGGCAAGCAGAGAGTAGAAACCGATGCCCCGAAAGTAATCGTTACCCAGTTCAACAAAATTTCCACAGCATTCCTCGTTTCAGGTGTTACAAGAATTCACCGTATCAGCTGGGAACAGGTTGAAGCCCCGAGTAAACAGGTCTCATCCCTGACTGCAAACTCCATTACAGGTGTTGTTAAACTTGAGGGCAGAATTGTATTTCTACTCGACCTTGAAAAAATAGTCGCCGACCTCAACCCCGGCATGGATATGACGGAAGAGATCGAGCAGGAAGTAAAAGATAAGATTGAAGAACGTCATCTTAAAGCAATAATTTCCGATGACTCTACCATGATCAGACGTATGCTGAGTCAAATGCTTGAAGATGCCGGATTCAAGGTTTACCGCACTCACAACGGTAAAGCAGCCTGGGATAAAATTAATGAACTTAAACTTCAGGCTGAAAGAGAAAATAAAAATATCAAGGAAATGCTTGATGTTGTCGTAACCGATATTGAAATGCCGGTTATGGACGGACACAACCTGACTAAAAGGATTAAAGACGATCCAGACCTCAGAAAACTTCCGGTAATGCTCTGTTCTTCTATCATCACCGATACACTTTTCCACAAAGGTGAATCAGTAGGGGCTGATGATCAGCTTTCCAAAGCAGAAATAAGCCAGCTGGCTGAAAGGGTTTTCAAGCTCATTGAAAGATATGATGCCAAGCCCTAGCCTGAAACGGTAGTAATTTTATTATAAAAGCAGAGATGCTGCTAAAAAAGTCCCTCCCGGAATTCCGAAAGGGACTTTTTAATTTCTAAATTCACATTAACTTCAACAGGTCAGATGGAAGGCTGCATCAACCTTTTTCCCCAACAGAACCAGTTCATTATATTTGGCAGCGGCTTTATCCGTAGGCAGGACAATAACGGATATACCCATTTCAGCAAGGTCCAGTTTCAGGCTTTCATCAACCTGCATCATACCTGACATTCCGGAACCTATAACCAGAACGTCCGGCACATTAGCAAGGATGTCGCTTATATCAGCAGAAACAAGCAAATGGCCCTCCCCGCGCCACCATGAGCCTTTAACCTCACAGCCGACAATTTTAAGATCCTTTGTATGCTTTTCGGCACCTACAACCATTTTGCCGAAACAGACTTCTAAAATTTGCGGTTGATCACATTTTTCCATTTTTAATCACCCATTACGCTGAAATCCTGAAAAGCAGTCAGAGCTGCCACAGAACCCTGCCCTATGGCAGTAACAATCTGGCGGACTCCTCCGGTTATATCCCCTGCCGCATATACTCTGGGAACACTTGTTTTCTGCGCTCCGTCAACCTTTATAAAACCATCACTATCAAACTCAACTCCGAGCTTTCCGGCAATCACCGTATTGGGAATATGTCCGATGGCAACAAAAACACCATCAGTTTCAAGAACAGATTCAGAACCGTCTTTCTGATTCCTGACTCTGATTCCTTCTATGGAATCCTCACCCAGTATTTCGGTAACCACAGTGTCCCAGATGATTTCAATACCTTCAGCAGCTACTGATTTTTTAAGAGCCTGCTCTGCCCTGAGCTTATCCCTGCGATGAATAATCTTTACATCGGCATTCAGCTTTTTAAGATAAAGTGCGTCTGTTAAAGCCGTATTGCCTCCGCCAATGATATAAACCTTTTTATCCCGATAAAAATTACCGTCACAGGTCGCACAATAGCTGACACCTCGCCCATAAAATTTCTTTTCACCCGGAACATCAAGAGTTTTGACATCAACACCGGTCGCGATCAGAATCCCTTTTGTTCTGTAAACAATACGATCTGTCTCAACCTCAATGGTTTCGCCGTACCGAACATCTTTAACATCAACAAACTGTTTTATTTCCGTATAGATTCTGGCATGAGCACTCAAAATTTCCGCCAGCTGCAAACCACCGACATCAGAAAATCCCGGATAGTTCTCAACTTTAGGGGTCAGGGCAACCTGCCCTCCCACGCCGTGCTTTTCGAGAATAACGGCTTCCATACCGCTTCTGGCGGCATAGATACCGGCACTCATTCCAGCCGGACCGGCACCGATGATAACCAGATCAACATCAACAACTTCGGCATCTTCGCTCTCGGACTCTTCAAAAACCCCCTGACCTTCCATAATTTCGTCCAATGATTTCAAATGCAGGAGCTGAGCCATAAATTTATCTTCCGGTTCAAGGCCGACAAAAGCCACATCATCATTGATGGATGTGTGCGGAACCGAACCGACCAGATAATTTTCAGCCATTTCCTCATTTTCCTGAGTGCTTACACACCATGCCGAAACATATTCAGGACATCCGATAGCAGCTTTAAAAGCATTTATTACCTGCCCGGGGCAATACGGACATGCCGGACTTGCGAAAACCTTAATATCGCGCCGGTCCTGCAACATGTTGAGAATTTTCATCGAACTTTTTGAAATAGATTCCGCGCCAATGGAGGCAAGATGAATCCCCTCTATAAAAGCCCTTCCCTCTTCACCTGACGGTGTTCCCAGAAATCTGAGGTCATATTTATCCGGCGCAATCAGTATAGTTGGAGACACTATTATTTCATTCTTTTGCGCCCTTTCGTCTGAAAAGGGTATTTCCTCCAGAGTAATTTTATCGCACAATGCGGCCAAGGCTCTGCAAATATTCATCGCAAATCTGTTAAACTCTTCATGGGGGCCTTCTTCCGTATAAAGTTCTAGCTTAACAGTCTCTTTAAATCCTTTAAAAAGTTCATCAAGATATTTCCTGCTGTCGTCAGAAAAAAAATTGCTGTAATCGGTTTTGGAATCTACTGCGCACATATTTACCCCTTTAATAAATTAAAAGTATTGATTTCTATTAGTTATTTATCCTTTTATCACTTTTTCCATTTCTATTAAAGAATAAATAAAAATCATTTAACTCTTAATGGTTCAGAGAAATACGGCACAGTTGAACAGCTATTTCAATCGGGTTTACACCCGGAAGCTACAACTTATTAAAAAAACAAATGAAAAAGATTTCCGGAATGGAAAGAGACATTCCCGCTGGTTAGTCCAAGGCGAGAATAAAGAGCTGAAAGATTGCGGCGATGTCCCCAGAACTCTCCACTGTATCTGGCGGGAACTTCAAGACGTAGAGGCTTGTACCCTCCACCCGAGGCAAGTCTGGTCCTCATGTACAAATAAAGAGCTTTTGAACGCGCCATCTGCCCGAAAGCATCATGGACCGGACCTGCAATAATATTGGTTCTGAAGCTCTGCTCAAGAGCAACGCCTGAACGAATTACCGCTATATTGCGATTCCAGAGCCTGAGCAGGGCGGATGATACTTCTTCCACAGCACGCTCAACGGACCACGGAATATACTCTCCGCGTTCATACCATTTGTGAAGCACTGTTCCACGGACAACCAGACAAGGATATATCCTTACAGCTTCCGGATTAAGTTCACGGGTAATACTGATGTCCCTGTATAAATCTCCGAAAACCGATCCCGGAAGTCCGGGCAGAAGTTGAATTCCAAGAGAAAGACCTGATTTTTTTACAAATTCACAGGCTTCAACAGCCGTTTTGGAGTCATATTGTCTCAACGAAGCTTCAAGCACATAATTGGCAAAACTTTGTATTCCAAGCTCGACCATATCGAGCCCGGCATCTTTTAATTCTGCAAGCAGTTCCGGGCTCACGCAGTCGGGACGTGTTGAACAGCGCACTCTGGTAAGCAGTCTGCGCTTTTTATAATCATCGGCCAGAGACAGAAAACGCAGCTGCCATTCCTTGGGAAGAGCTGTAAATGTTCCCCCAAAAAAAGCAATTTCGAGAGGAGAATGATTACTATTTTCAAAATACTCTTTTAATTCAGATACAAGTTGTTGATATATATAATCTAGTGAAGTAACGTCATGACCGGTTTGTTTCTCCTGCGCGCAGTAGACACAACGGTACGGACAGCCTGAAAACGGCATGAATACAGGCCAGATGCGCCTTTTGGGACGAACCGGTTCGGGATGATAAAAAAGTTGAACAGGAGTTTTTATCCCGTTCCGGGCTGAAAAATTGATCAACATTGCCGTAAGATTAATAAATTAGCTTGATTAAAAAACTTCTGTCAGTTAATTATCTTTATAATAGTCCGTGCGATGAACGATTCGTGTCACTGTTACTGGCTATTCGACTAACAAGCAATATCAACGGCGGCTATTTTTAGAAATGTCTGATAACGATTGCATTTTCTGTAAGATTATTAAAGGCGAAATTCCCTGTTTCAAAATTTATGAAACTGACAAAATTTTTTGCTTTCTGGATATCGGTCCTGTCAATAAAGGACACGCTCTGGTTATCCCGAAAGAGCATTATGAGAATTTATGGGCTTTGCCTGACGATTTGGGAAAAGAAATTTTCAAGGCCTGCAAGACCGTTGGAAAAGCTATTGTGGAAGCAACCAAAGCTGACGGGTTAAATGTTATCATGAATAACAATAAGGCCGCTGGACAGCTTGTTTTCCATGCTCACTTCCACCTGATACCCAGATTCGATAATGACGGGCATGAACACTGGAAACAGCAGGAGTATCCTAACATGGATGAACCTGCCGGACTTGCTGAAAAAATCAGCAGCCTGATAGCTTAAAAATCAAGAATGATCCAGGTTATACCTGTATCAATAAATATACTAACCCCTTCAACCGCGCGGAAACAACCCGCACGGAAAACCGAACCGCAGCCCCGGTCTAAGGCTGGGACAACGGAGGACCGTCAATGGCTAACCAAACTCTCACTAAAGCTAGCGTTGTTGACTACATCTACGAAAAAACTGACAAAAACCGCGCTGAAATCAAAGAACTGGTTGAAACCATTCTTGACATTATGAAAGAGTCCATCAAAAAGGACCATGCCATGCTCGTCAGCGGTTTTGGTAAGTTTGAAGCTTACGACAAGAATGCCAGAAAGGGACGCAATCCCCAGACAAATGAAACAATCACCCTGCCTGCACGCAAGGTTGTTGTCTTCAGGCTTTCCCGCAAGTTTCGCTCAGAATTGAACGGCTGAAAAGCCCTGTAATTCTGTTTGATCTGATATCGGGAAAACCGCTGCCTGTAATTACCTGAAAGGTAAAGAGATGGTTGCGGCATTGAGATGCCGTGCCTGAAATCACAGTCGGATTTTACCTGCCTAGGATTATTCACGCCCTGTCACTTGGTGGCAGGGCGTTATTTTATGCTTTGTTGGGGGAGTTTTACAATTTAACCGCATACAAAAAAGCCGCTCCGGATTAAACCGGAACGGCCTTATAATTCAATCTGACAGCTCAGCATCAATCAGCGATAATAAATCCTTCGGGATACTGAGTTCTTATTTTCTGCAAAGCTTCTTCGGCTGAATCCAAAGACAGGAAATACCCGGCCTGAACCCTGAAAAACTCAACCTCATTTACTATTACATTTTCAAGACGCGACTGCGAATATCCGTCTTTTAACAGATAATTCTTTATCGCCTCAGCTCTGAGTTTATCAGTAAAAGCTCCAACCTGAATGTAATAATGTTCCTGAGCGGTTGAAGTCTCAGTTATGACAACATCCTGTGAAGTATGTGAAGCTTTTTCAAGCATCTGTTCTGCTTCTGCCGGGGCAGCATCCTTACCGACTTCTTCCGCTAAAACAGGCTCGATATTCATATCATCCACAACACTGAGGTTGACCGGAGTAAGGCCTTTATTGACAATACCAAGCTTCTGGGCTGCGGCATAGGAAAGATCTATAATTCTTTTATCAGGGTCGGCAAACGGTCCTCGGTCGTTGACACGAACAACAACACTGCGACCGCTTTCAACGTCTCTGACCTTTAGCACAGTTCCCATGGGCAGAGTTCTATGAGCAGCTGTCATGGCATGCATATCGTAAATTTCACCATTTGCCGTTAATTTACCGTGGAAATCGTCACCGTACCATGAAGCAAGGCCCTGACCGTGATAGCCTTTTGACGAAGCATGCGGATAATAAGTTATTCCATTAACCGTATACGGTTTAATCTTAAGTATAGGTTTTGAAACTTCAGGCTTATCTGAACTGTATTGTTTGTAATGTGGTGCAGGTGGTGTTGAATGTATCACTTTCTTGGCACAACCTACAGCGAACAGCATTAATATTGCTGTTATGACCGCTAATGATCTAGTCATAAGACTCCTCCGATTTACACTCGTTTGATGAGGACAATTAACCAAAGGCAATCCTTTGTCAAAAGCAATTACCTTACAGCAAACGAATTAACTTTCTGATAATTATATTTAAAAAAATCCAAAGCAGATACTGAATACTCTTTTCAGTATTTCAAAACAATATACAAAAAAAATGCAACAATATTTCATGCTGATTAGATACTGCTTCGGGACTTTTTGTTTCCTGAAAAAGAGTTCCCCCACATCCACGTTGTTCTGCTCTTTATAGAATTCTAATTATATTATTATCGAAAATACTTTAATGCAGAGCCGCTGAATAACAAAAAAGGGCAGAATCAAAGCATATAATATACGCTTTGCTTCTGCCCTGATGCAATCTGTATTATCAGGCTTTAAGCAGGCCTGCCCAGATAAGTGCTGTTCTACATCCGAATCTTAGAGATAGCCTAAAGCGGCTTTCATTTCTGCAGGGATGTATACGTCCTGACCTGGCTCGAGAGATTTCCATGCTGCACCGGCGGATTTGCGAGCTTCTTTAACATCATCGAGACTGAAACCGTCACGAGGAATGCTGAAGGTCTGGCCGGGGTAAATCATGTCAGGGTTTTTGATCATATCTCTGTTGGCTTTATAAATAAGGGGCCACATAAAAGGATCATTGTAAACCTGCTGATACTCGGCAATCCACCAGAGGCATTCGCCTTTGGCTACGGTGTGAGTTGTAGGCAGACTTTTGTATTCAGATTCATAAATTTCCATCGGGGAAGGTGGAACAGGCTTTTCAGCCGGCTCAACTTTTGCGGCGGGAACTTCTGTTTCCTCAACCACAACAACATCTTCCTGCTGCGAGACCGGCTTTTTGGCACAACCCCAGGCGAACAGCAGAGAACAGGCAATGGCAAGCCAAAGCATTCTTTTCATTTTAAAAGGCCTCCTAAAATAGTTGGATCATTCTTTCGGGTACCCGCAAAGATTAATGTCTATACATTAAATCTTTTTACCCAGTTATCAACTATTTCTTTCTCTTGCAATACTACAGCATTTTTTTCATCAATTTTACAGGCAAGGTCCGATGCTTTGACGGCTTCTTCAACCCACCCGCCTTTACGCAGACTTCTTGATGCAAGAATATACATCATTTCAATATGATCGCCGTATATTGTTTTCAACAGATCATCATATTCATTCCTGAAAACAGCCCGTACAAGCTCTTCCTGAGAAAAAAACAGACGACCCATAAGTTCATTGTCACAATGTTCTTTCAGATAAATCGGAAGCAGCTGGCGCGATCTGGCGGTTATAAACCTGACCCTGTCAATTTCACGCTGCATACTTTCTTCCGTCTGCTCAACCACCTGAACAAATTCTTCACCAATGGAAGCTTCAGGAAGACTTCGGTCCCTTTCCCGCAATGTGCTGAACAAAGGGGCATAGTTCAGATTCTGATAGGCATCTTCACGAAGCTTGAAAATTTCGTGAAAAATATAACCTATACCCCAGTCTAAAAATCTTCCGACAAGAGGATCATTGGGGTCATTTCTGAAAAGATGGTGCGAAGTATCTTTAAGTCTCCAGAGCATTCCTTTAGTCATTTGAGATCCTAAAAGATCATTCAGAACCTCAAAGCTGACACTGCGCTCCCGGTCAAAAACCTCAAACTGCTCTTCCAGTATTTTGGTGGACTGACAAAAATCCCTGAACATGTCTCTGACAAATTCCGGCATCTTGGCTCTTATCCATGATTTGGACATATCCTGTATCCTGTTCCTGATTTTTTTAGGAAGTCTTTCTGGACCTGTATCTTCTATCCGGGCCGTTCTCTGCTTCGCGGGCTATACGTGCAAATTCGGCAAGCCTGTCATCGACCCTGCGATAAAGAGTCCCGGTCGGATATTTACCTGTTTTAGCACTTTTTCTGCCAACCTTCATCCCTGTAAGCAGAGTCAGAGCTTCTTCAATGGTTTTTACCGGATAAATGTGAAAATCACCACGGTCAACGGCACTTACAACTTCCGGACGCAACATGAGATTAACCGTATTATCAGCAGGAATCAAAACGCCCTGCCCTTCGGTAAGCCCCCTGCGGCGGCAGACCTCATAAAAACCTTCTATTTTGCGGTTAACTCCGCCAACAGCCATAACAGCACCACTCTGGCTTACGGCTCCGGTAAAGGCAAATCTGAAGCTGATCGGAATATCGGCAACAGCGGATATTAATGCGGCCAGTTCCGCTCCGGAAGCGGAATCACCCTCGATACCGGCATAACTCTGCTCAAAACAGAGACTGCCGGTCATGACCAGCGGCTTATTCTGGGCAAAAAGTCTCAGCAGATAATTTTTGATAATCATCATGCCCTTGGTATGAATGGGTCCGCCCATATTGGCTTCCCGCTCCAGATCAAGAATTCCGCCATGCCCGACTCCTACAGAGCAGGATATCTGATGGGGAAGGCCGAATTCATAATCCCCGAACATTGTCACCGAAAGACCGTTTGCCCGGCCGATACCTTCTCCTGAAGTTTCAACCTTTATAACTTCGCGGTCATATTCGGTCATGAATTCGTCTTCATACAGATTGGCTCTGAAATCGCGCATATCAAGAGCTTCACGCAATGTCTGCGCATCTACAATTTTCTTTCCGGCCAGACCGGCAAGGGCAGAAGCCTCAACCATACACTCTTTTATAATAGGAAAACGGAGTGAAAGTTTTTTCTGGTCTTCCATTACCCTGCCGGAATAATCAACAAGACCGGCCAGAGCCTGCCTGTCGAAAGGCAGCATCCCGCATCCTGAGGCAATAATACCTATAACATCCAGAAATCTGCGGACATTGGCGGCCGTTCTGTCAACAGAAACCTGCATGTGGGCCTTTAATTTAAAATATTTTCCAAACCTTTCATCGTTATAAAGCAACAGCTCATAAGTTTCCTCAGACCCGATAAGAATAACGGTGAGATCAAGAGGAACCGGTTCAGGTTCTATTGTTTTAGTTCTGGTATGTTCACTCTCACCGGGATCTTCGATTCTGGCTCTCCCAGTACGCAAAGCCCGAAGCAGACCTTCCCACGAGGCGGGATTGGTCAGAACATCGTCGGCGTAAAGAATCAGGTAGCCATGATTGGCTCTGTGCAGAGAACCTGCTTTTATAAGCGTAAAATCAGTATAAAGTGCGCCAAGCTCGGATTCTCTTTCAATACTACCAAGAAGATTAAAAGATGTCGGATGGTCTTCTACAACTACAGGAGCACCTTTCACGGAACTGTTGTCCACAAGAAGATTCACATCAAATCTGGCAAACAGGTCGTCCAAAGGAGATGATTCCTGAGCAGAGAGAGGCAGAAGCGGATTCGGAGCCGGATTCTGCTTGCCCATGAACAGATCAATATTATCGAGCAGTTCCTCTTCAAGGGACTCAAGGTAACTTATTATTTTATCCTGCCCTGCAAAGTCACTCAGCAACGGACCAAGATGTTTTTTCAGAAATTCTCTGGCGGAATCCTGATGCAGTTTTCGTTCATCACTGCGAAACCCTTCTTCAGTCTTATTTATCTTACGGAGAACAACAGTAATCTCTGCCAGAAGGTCATCAGCAGTATTTCTAAGCTGCTTGCGCAAGGCCGGATCAACCCGCTCGAATTCCTCATCGTTTAAAATTCGCCCTTCAATAAGCGGAAGCAGAGTCAGGCCGCCACCATCGTCAACCTCAAGGCTGAAACCTTTTGAAGTCGCCATCTCATCCATGCGTGAAAAAAGCTCATCACGCTCATCCTGAAAACTGCGGGAAATACGCTCATGGGCTTTTACATGGTTATCCCGCTCAAACCATGAGGGCAATTTGTCCCTTATTGCGGAAACAGCATCACCAAGTGAATTTTTAAAAACTTTTCCTTCCCCGGCAGGGAGGGATACGGCTATAGGGCGATCGGCATCATCAAAATTATGCAGATAAAGCCAGTCCGGAGGGGTCTGCTGCTTTGCCGCCCGCACGGTGAAATATTCTTTAACAAAATAGCTTCTTCCAAGATTCGGTTCGCCGGAAAGATAAACATTATGCTTTGTTCCGCTTATGGCCAGAGCCATTTTAAAAGCCTGCAGGGCTCTTGGCTGAAAGCGGTCATAGGAGTCATGTGAAAATTTAAGTCCCCTGCTGTCATCAGCCGGTACTTTTTCAGGGGCCATACGGGCACTGAGCTTTTCAGGTCCGAGTTCTTTTACTGGCATGGTCTGGTATAAATCCTTGCTTGGTTATAATTGTTACGAAAAACAAGTCCTCGATAACTACTTTAAGGATTTGTAGCCTACTTGTCACCGCTGCAAAAGGGCAAAAAACACATAACCGCCATCATAAAGTAAATCAGACTGTTGCAGTACGTCCCATGTTTTATTTTTTAAAGTCTTTTTTATGATGTTACTTTAAAGATTCCATTGACTCATATTCTTTGTGTGTGCTAGACGAAGATCACTTGTGAATGATTGCGCAAAGTATTTTTTGCGTGACAAACCAGAATTGATCGAACGGATCAGGTGGCTGGATGATTCCTTTCAAAGGAAATAAAGAAGTGCTTGACTTGGTCGGCAACGCAGCGACGGTCGGGTTGCACTTGGTCTGCGCCACCTTCATCGGGATGGCCTTTGGCTGGTATCTCGATGAGAAGCTTGGGACAAAGCCTTGGCTTCTGTTGGTTTTCCTGTGTATTGGAATTGCGGCAGGCTTCAAGAATGTTTACGAAGAAGCTAAACGCATACAGCGAAGTCAGGGGAATGACTCGCGGGACAATAACGCCGATGAAAACAAACCAGAAGATTGAATCATTCCTCCGCAGGAGAGGCTTCACCCATCCGGACATCCGTTGCCTTGTACGGAACCAGCTGTACCTGGCTTTAGGGGCTTGTGTTTTTGCAGTAATGGCCACCGGGTCAGCCCAATGGACTAATATCCTGACCCCATGGGCAATGGCTTTTGCCGCCGGAACGCTCCTGATTTCCATCAATTTCTGGTCGCTGGCTAAATTCGGTCAGCATCTGGTGTATATGCGCAAGGGCGCAGTTACGTCCTTGCTTATTCGCTTTTACTTAAGGCTTATTCTTACCGGTGTGGCTCTTTACGGTCTGATTGCATACTGCAACCTGCCAATAGTAGCCATCCTTGCAGGACTCAGCACGGTAGTAGTGAATGCGATATTTTGGGGCGTAGCCGGACTACGGCAAAAAGTGAAGGAGGCATAAGGATCATGGCTGGTGCATTACCACATCCACTTTTGTTCATGACTGAGCTCAATGACATACTGGGAACTCACATTCCCAACCATGTTCTTTATACTTGGGCTGCCATGGGCATTCTGTTCATTTGCGGTTCACTCGTATACAGAAATCTCAGTCTCGTTCCTGGAGGTATACAAAACCTCTTTGAGATAATAATCGGGGGACTTGAAGATTTTGTTGTCAGCAATATAGGTGAAGGCGGACGTAAAGTCTTTCCCTTCATGTGTACTCTGTTTGTTTTTATTCTTACTATGAACCTCATGGGTCTTGTACCTGGTTGCGACGCTCCTACTGCGAACGTCAACACAAACGCAGCAATGGCTGTATGTGTTTTCCTTTATTACAACTACATAGGTATCAAAATTCACGGGGCTGGTTACATCAAACATTTTATGGGTCCGGTTCCATTTCTGGTCCCTTTGATGCTGCCTATCGAACTGGTTTCACATCTCGCCCGTCCGCTTTCGCTTACTCTGCGTCTGTTCGGTAACATCCGCGGTGAAGAAATCGTTCTGGTGCTGCTCTTCATGCTGGCACCTGTTTTCTCAACCCTGCCCATGTACTTCCTGTTCATGCTGGCAAAGGTTATTCAGGCCTTCATTTTCTTCATGCTTACCATGATTTATCTGAAAGGCTCTCTCGAACACGCTCATTAGAATCAGGGTTGTGTTCCTAACTTTGGGGAAATGGTCATACGACCGCTTATATAACTTACATTTTGGAGGATTTTACAATGCGTAAAGCTCTGCTTATCGTTCTGAACACCATGGCTCTCGTACTTGCTGCCGGTGCTGCTTTTGCAGGCGTTGATCCGGTTGTTGCTTCTTCTACCGCTACTGCTACCGCTATCGGTATGGCTATTGCTGCTGCAGGTTGTGGTATTGGTCAGGGTCTCGGCCTGAAGGCTGCTTGTGAAGGCACCGCTCGTAACCCTGAAGCTGGTGGTAAAATCACCGTTACTCTTATTCTTGGTCTGGCATTCGTAGAATCTCTGGCCATTTACGCTCTTGTTGTTAACCTCATCCTTCTCTTCGCTAACCCCCTGGTTGGCTAATTAAGGATTTGGAGTTTTTTATAAAAGGAGGCCTGACGGCCTCCTTTTTTTTCAATACACTTGTTATTTTTTTCACATAAAAATCAACAAGTTATAATAGCAAATAAAGTCTATAAAAAAGATCAGTATAATTGACTGTATAGATATATTTTTAAAAGTCTGCTCTGGATAATTTCAGCAAATCTGGTATAATAGTAATCGTGGCAGAGAGAGAGGTAGTACTTCTTTTCACATCCTTATGAACTTGACACTGAGCTTAGGTTCTGACAAAGCCACTTTTCTTCCAGTGTTAGTTTTTAAAAAAAGGGTCGGATTAACAAATTAAAATCGACCGAGATGGACAGAAAGTGAAAACCCAGAATATCCCAAAGGCAACTATCAAAAGGCTTGCCGTCTACATTCAGGTACTTACAGACCTCATGAGAGACGGAGTTGAGGTCATCTCCTCTGAAAAACTTGCCAAGGCCTGTTCAGTAAACCCTTCACAGATCAGAAAGGATCTGGCCTACTTCGGTGAATTTGGTGTCCGTGGCGTCGGATATTATGTTCATGAACTGATTTCTTCAATCAAGCAGTCATTAGGAGTAGACAGAGTTTGGGGTTGTGCGCTGGTAGGCGTCGGCAACCTTGGTCGCGCATTGTTGCGGCACAAAGAATTTGCACTTAGAGGCTTTTCAATCAGAGCGGCTTTTGACTGCGACCCATACAAAATTGGTGAAATAGTTTCCGGTCTGGAAGTAGTCTGCACAAGGCAGTTAAAAGGCCGTGTAGATGAACTTGGACTTGAAATAGGAATTATCACCACTCCACCTGAAAGAGCCCAGAGAGCTGCAAACTATCTGGTAGAGGGTGGCATCAAGGGTATAGTCAATTTCGCACATTCACGTATTCAGGTTCCAAAAACTGTGCCTGTAGAATACGTTGACTTTACCCATCATTTCTATTCGGTTGCGTTCAAAATTAATTCCGCTGATTAGATTATAGCCCTATTTATCTCTTCATATCAGCCCGTTCTGTATCAACTACAGATTTCGGGTCGATATGTTGTAGCCTTTTTACCCGCTTAAAATTTTTTCTTAATTCCGTACTTTCTTAAAAGCGCATACAATCTTGAAGCTGAAAGGCCTGAATACTTAGCAGCCTTATTCATATTACCATCAACGGATTCCAGAAGATTTTTAAGATAACTTTGTTCTGCTTTGGAAATAAATTCTTCGCGAAAATCCTTAAGAGTTGGAATATCGTCCTGAAAAACAGGATCACAGACAGTTGCAACAAACTTTTTAGAGCACTCACTGGTGCGAGGCTTAGTACCTGAACCGGGTATGACTCTAAAAACAGGTCTGTTCTTCTGAGCTTCGTGTACGGAAACCTGAGCAGCGGTAATTCTTAATCTGACCGGAAGATGGATTGGCAGAAACTCTGAAGCTTCAACATTAGAAGTAAAAACCTGATCAAGGACATTAAAAAGCTCTCTTACATTTCCCGGCCAGCTATAAGCATAAAGGGCATTAATAAAATCATCTGAAACTTCTTTAGGTGGTATTCCGAAATCAGCAGCAAGCTTATTCAGGTAATATTTTGCCAGCCTTTTTAGGTCATCTCCCCTCTGTCTTAACGATGGAAGCTCAATAACGAAGCCTTGCAATCTATACAATAAATCCTGTCTGAAGCGTCCGGCCTGAACAAGAGCCTCAAGATCTCTGTTCGTCGCTGCAACCAGCCTGAAATCACTTTGCAACTCTTCGGTTCCACCTACAGGACGAAATGTATGCTCCTGAATCACCCTCAGAAAAGTCTTTTGCATGGCAAGTGGAAGTTCACCAACTTCATCTAGAAAAAGGGTACCGCCATCAGCTTCTGCAACAAGTCCTGTCTTTGCCTTGTCAGCACTTGTGAAAGCTCCCCGCTCATGACCGAAGAGTGTACTTTCAACAAGAGTTGATGGAATAGCTGCACAATCTACAACAACAAACGGACCTGTCCTGCGGTCACTGTTATCATGCACTGCTCTTGCAAAAAGCTCTTTACCCGTGCCTGTTTCACCGAGAAAAAGCACACCAACAAGGCTCTCTGCCGCTTTGGCTGCCTGATCCATGCAACGCATAATTGGTTTGGAATTTCCGACAATATTATGGTGTGCAAGTTTAGGATTTGAAGCGTTCTTCTCAGTTCTGAACTGCAATACACGGCGCATATGCAGCAGATACTGTTCAGAGCTTGCCGGCTTGCTCACATAATCCCAGACACCGCTGGTAATGGCCAGTTCAGCACCTTCAACATCGCCTTTGCCGGTAATGATTATAATTTCTGGAGCATTGGTAAGCGTATGAATTTCAGGAATGGCATCAAGACCATTACCATCAGGGAGAACAACATCCAGAAAGACAACATCATATCTTTCCTCACGGAGCATGCACAATCCCTGCTTGAGGCTTGTCGCATAATCTCCGCTATGCCCGAGGTGTACAGCAAGAGTTACCAGCAGTTCGCAAAGATCGGCATCATCATCGACTATCAGTACATTTGCCATATTTAAGCTATTGAACTCTCTTTGATTTAAAAACTGGTTAATTCATTCTCTAAAAAATCTTACACACCTCTAAATATCAGGCAAGTTATTTCCAATAAAAAAGTCATAAAAACACACAAATAGTGTTGAAATATTTTTTGATCTAATCAGACAACAAAATAAATTTACAACATTAATAGTATAAATATTTTAAACCCGGATAAAGATTAGAATCACTTCACACTGTTTAAATGAGACATTGAAATAATTTTTCCATACTAAGGAAACAATTGAACTCATTACGAAGTGCTGAGAGCTCAGGATTTTTTATTTTCTGATAACTCAAGCATTCTCAATGCTTCAGGAAGGACATCTTCCGGCTTCAAATCATTAAGGCAGGACAGATCACCTCTGGCACATTTTTCAGAACCACATGGATGACAATCAAGGCCGGGAGTCACAACTTCACAATGTTTTTCATCTGGAAAAGTCCAGGAGCTGTTTGATGATCCCGGAGTCACTAAAGAAGGAGTATCAACACCCACAGCAAAATGACGCGGAGCTGAACAGTTACCGATATGAAGCACAGCTCTTTCTATCAGCGCAGCCATTTCCCGTAAGTTCCCATGCTTATCCAGCATAACACATTTGTTGCCGATTCCAGCCGAGGCCATAACTTCCAAAGCAACATCTTTTTCACCCGGACCATAAATCAGATAGAACCTGATATCAGGGCGCTTCTGCGAAATAAGCTTCAGGAGTTCTCCAAAATATTTTGCCGGCCACCTTCTGGTATATCTTCTATGCGCAGCATCAACAGTTATTACAGGCTCATTTTCAGAAACTCCAAGACTCTCCAGAATCTCACGGCCTCTGTCCCGCTCTGCCTCGCTGACATAGATCATAGGCTTTTCGCCATGCCATTCAATCCCGAGAGGGCTTAGTTCTCCAGCCTTGAATCCTCCGGCATAACCGTCTGCCGGCCTTGGCCCCCAGTTTGTATACAAAAACCTGTTATACCATGGCGGAGTATAGGAAAGTTTCACCGGAGCATTGCTGAACAACACAACCCACCGACAACGTGGAAGCTGCTGGAAATCAACAATAAGGTCATACCCTGAACGGCCCACCTTTCTATAAAACATCAAGGCCTTAAAAGGATTTGACAGTTCTTTTTTATTTATAGCCCAGACTTTTGAAACGTCCGGATTATTATCAAACACTTCCGCGCACTTAGACTCTGTGAGTACATCAATCTCGGCAAAGGGAAATTTTCTGTGGAGTAAAATTATTGAAGGTGTTGATAATACAACATCTCCTATCTGCCGAAGCTGACAGACCAAAATACGCTTTGGAGTAATCTTTGTAATGTCACGCATGATGAAAATCGCTTACACACCGCCTGCAGATTTGCCAAGCAGAAGATTTTAAATTCTATAAACCGGATCGTTAATAAATTTATTGCAGGAAAGCTGGAAGAACAGATTTATTTGGGCATAAAAATTTCTATTGTAGAAAAATAAAATCCTGAGAGATGCAATTATCCGCAATCTCTCAGGATAAATTTTTAATTAACGCTTCCAGATTATAGACATCTGTCTGCCGGTGTCTTTTGCCCTGCGATAAGAAAAAAATGTTTCTTTCATTGCATAGGTGCACAGATCCAGCGAATAAATATTCTTACGCTTTAGTCCGGCTGCAACCAGCTGATGTCTTGTCAGTTTCCAAAGATCAACTGTTTTGCTCTGCTGGTCATAGTATTTTTCAAATCCGGGACCGAAGTCATCCTCAAAATTGATAAATTCAGCAAAAGCAGGACTAAGACTAGGCCCGCGAACAGCCATCAGTTCATGGGGTTCAACCCCGTAATGTTCGCAGATTTCCTTAACCCCTGAGGTTGGAAAAGCCATGCTGTTCCCTCTCCAGCCGTTGTGTAGCGCTGCAACAAACCCGGCACCGCTATGGGCCAGAAGAATTGGCTGGCAGTCAGCTGTTTTGATCACCAGTCCCAGACCTTTTCTGGATGTGGCAAGACCATCTCCCTCTTCTGTTCCTTTGTCTTCAGGAAGGGCTGAGTCCGGTTCAAAAACAATATTACTGCCATGCACCTGCCGGCATTCTTTCCATGAGCTTATACCCAGAGCAGCAGCCAGAGCCGTTCTATTAGCCCTCACATCAAAAGCATCAGCCCCGGTTTCGTAGGATAGATCACCTTTATCATAAGGAGCCTTACAGGCTCCGCTTACTCTGGTGGAAAAGGCACAATAAATATCCTCCAAACCAGGAAAAGAAAAAGGAATATAATTTATCTGGGCCATATGGTCTCCCCTTCAGTGCATAAAGCATGCACCGGCTTGTCCCAGTTCTCTACAGGGACCGATTCAATTATCTGAAAATCATAGCATACGCCGACTATCAGGCATGTAGCAATCTCCGGGCGGGATAAAAAGCGGTCATAATATCCTCCGCCGAACCCTATTCTAAAGCCATGCCTGTCAAAACCGACTCCCGGAACAATAATGATATCAGGTGACACATACTGTGGGAACTCACAGCTGCTGCGGTCAGGTTCCTTGATAGAATAAGCTCCGTCTACAAGGTCACTTTCAGCCCTGACTATACCTATATCCATCTCTCCGGGACTATCAGACCTACAGCAGGGAAGAAGGACTCTGGCACCGCGTTCCCAAAGAGACCGTGCCAGCGGCCTTACATCAACCTCGTTTCTCACCGGCCAGTATAGCAAAACTTCTGCGGCTTCAGCCCATGCTTTTAATTTTTTTACAGAATTGACAACAGATTCACTTTTATCAAAAGCCTGCTGACTGCTAAGCCCGGCTCTTTCACATAGGAGTTTTTTTCTAAGCTTCTCTTTGTTCATACCGGCAGTTCTTTAATCAAAATCATTTTTTATCAGCGTTCCATAGCTGCAAGCCGAACTCCCAGAGCAATGAGAATTCCACCAAGAGCTCTGTCCAACCAGACCCTCAGCTTACGGCTTTCACGCAGCTTTCCGGTCATCCGGTCTCCAGCAAAAATCAGAAACGGCTCAACAAAAGCTGCAGTTACAATAATCAATGTTCCATGAAAAAGGAGCTGCGCCCAGACAGGTCCGGCTCCCTGCACAACAAACTGAGGCAGAAAAGCCAGAAAAAAAGTTGCGACCTTGGGATTTAAAAGGTCAATGAAAACACCCTGCTTGAAAACAGAACTAAAACTATCTTCAGAGCTGTCCTTATCGATAAGAAGGTGACCTCCATCTGAAAAAACAGCTTTTATTCCAAGCCAGCAGAGATACGTCACACCGACCCATTTAACGATGCTGAAAGCTGTTGCAGATGCGGCAACGATGGCAGAAAGACCTAAAGCGGCAAAGAGTACATGCCCGAAAGCGCCGGTCCATATACCAAGCATTGCTGCGGTTCCATTACGTTTTCCGCCTTTAACCGTATGACTTAAAATAAAAACCAGATCCGGTCCCGGCGATATGTTCAGTAAAAAAGCTGCGAGCAAAAACGTGGACCAATGAGCAAGGTCATAATTAAACATAATATTACTCCTGCTGAAATCTCTTACCATTAACAATAAAATAAGATTTCACGTTAAAACATCTGCATTGTCAACAAAACATCCAATGCTTCACAGGCTGTCCGAGTTGGCTTTGCGAGACTGTTTTGTTAAGGATTACCCATAAACTGGAATTTAAAACATCTATATTCCTGTAAGATGCGGGATATTAAATATTAAGACAGTTTTTTAATTATTATCTTTTAAACTTCAACTTTTACAAATGTTGCGGGAGTAAACAGGATGGGAGAAACACCAAAATTCTGGATTGCATTCGGGGACATTCATCAAAGTGCAGCGCTGGTCTCCAGAATACCTGAAATAGATCAGGCCGAAGGAATAATTATTACCGGTGACCTTACCAACCTTTCACCTGACGGGGCTGTTGAAAAAGTATGGGAAACCGTAGCGTCAGCAAATCCTAACATCCTTGCACAGCGCGGAAATATGGACAGGGAGAATGTTAATTCTTTTCTGGATGGTAAAAATGCCAATCTCCATTGTTCTGTCCATGAAATTTTTCCCGGAATAAAGCTCATGGGAGTAGGATGTTCCATGACGACTCCATTTGCTACTCCCGGTGAAGTCAGCGACAGCCAGCTGGCGCAATGGCTCGATGAAACATACGCAACAGCTGGTGATTATAAACAACTGGTGCTGGCGGTACATGACACTCCTAAAGACTCCAAGCTTGATGTCATAAACGGCGGAGCACATGTGGGCAGTGCAGCCATAAGAGCTTTTATCGAGAAAGTGCAGCCTTCCGTAGTTATCTGCGGACATATCCATGAGGCTTCAGGAACCGACTATATAGGTAACAGCAAAATAATTAATCCCGGAATGCTTTCAGAAGGCGGTTATGTCCTCCTCACTGAAACAGACGGAAACATAGAAGCAACTCTGAAAAAGGTTTAACTGCTTATGAGCATGATCAGGTTTATCTGGGTGGGAAAACTGAAAGAACCGTTTTTTCGCGACGCCGCAGCACACTATGCTAAAAAATTGGGAAGATTCCATAAGATTGAGGAAATTATAATCAAAGACGCTCCGGGAAAACTTCCTCCTGAAGAGAAATCACTTCGCGAAGGGAAAGCCATACTGGAAAAACTCGGCCCCCGTGATATGCCTATCTGCCTTGACGAAAAGGGCAAAGAAATGACCTCGGTCCAACTTTCAAAACAGCTTAGAAAATGGACTGAAGAGCCTAATCTGACACCATGTTTCATTATAGGTGGACCATTCGGGCTTTCTGAAGAAATAAAACAGGCCGCCAGATTTAAAATCTCGCTCAGTAAAATGACCCTGCCGCATGAACTTGCCAGAACCGTTCTGCTTGAGCAATTATACAGGGCTGCTTCGATTCTGATCGGATCACCGTACCATCACGTTTAAAATACTAAGGGATTAAAAATGATTGATTTGGAATATCTTAATAAAATTGAAGAATTTATTGCTTCCGGTGATCTTAAATTTGAATTTGATAACGGTACAGAAGAAAAACGATATGAGATTCTGGATTTTCTTGAAAAACTGATGGATCTCGGTGAGCTTGCCGATGAAAACGCTACAAAACTTATCTTCAAAGAAGGCATGCTCGATCAGATGGCCGGCATGGCTGACCAGAAAAAATGAGTTTTCATTCCTGAATCATAATGCATGGATGTTTCAAGCTCAAACCCGTGCTCAATAAGCTTTTTTGCTGAAGGTGCAGGATCGTTAGAAAGTACAACTATCCTGCCTTCACTTGAAAGCATGGGCTTTACAAAATCAAGCAGTTCAGGCCAGGGCATAAAAGCCCTGCTCACAATAACATCTGCGGGAAGCATGTTTTCGTCCAGATTCTCAGCTCGCCCGTTAAATACGCTTGTTCTTGGCAGCCCCATAGCATTCAGGGCCGTTCTCATGAAAATAGATCTTTTCTGTCTGGATTCAACAAGCACATATTCACCATTCTGCCAGACACAGCGCAAGGGGATTCCCGGAAGCCCGGCTCCTGCGCCAAGATCAAGAACAAGTGGCTCATCCGGAATATCAAGATCGTTCAGAAAGTCAGCAAGGTAAAGACTGTCCACTATCAGAGTTGAAAAAATTTCCTGCCATTTTTTCGGTCCGACAAGATTCATGGATTTATTCCATTTCACAAGCAGAGCTATATAAATGGCCAGCACACGGGCCTGATCCACTTCCGCCTGAAATCCTGAATCAAGTGAGATATCCCCACTAAGCTCGCGACCGGATTTACGCGCTGCCACAACAACATCACGGGCAGTGACTAAATTTTCCACCATTTAAAATCCCCTGAAAAGGTGTATGTGAACGTCTTTGTTCATTTTCGCTGATAAAATTGAGACTACCGGCGAAAACATCCTCAAAATAACCCCGTATGCAGGATAACTGTTATGCCGCCACGGCACAACAAGAAAGGCTTTCCCCCTGTAAAAAGAGGAAAGCCCTTTTAAAGCTTACGGATTAACAGCAATTAGGCATGCCTTGCCTTGGCAGTTAAATCGAGTAACTATTTTTTAAGCTCTTCTACTTTCATTATGATGACCGGCTTAACAGGTACATCATTGTAAGGGCCCTTTGTGAAGGTGACAACCTTAGAGATTTTATCAACCACGGATTTACCGCCGATAACCTTGCCGAATACGGCATATCCCCAACCCTGACGGGTCTCTGACTTAAAATTCAAAGCAACATTGTCAGCTACGTTAATAAAAAACTGATCTGTTGCTGAGTTTGGATCACTGGTGCGGGCCATGGCAATGGTATATTTATCGTTATAAAGACCGTTGCGAGCCTCATTTTTAATCGGAGCGTAGGTATCTTTTCCTCTCATATTACGATCCATGTTGCCGCCCTGAATCATGAAATCTTTGATTACGCGATGAAAAATAGTTCCATCATAGTGTCCTTCGTTAACGTAACGCAGAAAATTTTCCACAGTTACAGGAGCTTTATCCTTATCAAGCTCAAGCACGATGGGGCCATCAGATGTAGTCATCTTAACATAAACTTTGGACGAAAGGTCAGCACTGGCAACCGAAGCACAAAGCATAAGGATGCCAAGAACTGTTACAGCCATTAATAATTGTATCTTTTTAGTCATTTTTAATCCTCCGGTCATTATTCTAAAAAAAGCCATTACCAAAATAGAAACCAACGGGCAATGAGCATATCAATCATAACCCGTCGCACAGCTCCAGAGCCGCAAGCACGGCCTTATCCATATCATAATATTTATACATGCCCAGTCTTCCGGCAAAAAAGACTCTTTCAGTCTTTGCAGCTTCCTGACGGTATAATTCCAGCATCCTTCGGTCATCATCGGTATTTACCGGATAATATGGTTCATCTCCGCAATGCCATTCAACTGAATATTCACGGCATATCAGAGTCTTGCCAGTTTCAATAGACCTTTCCGGATGCAGGTGCCGCCACTCATGAATACGGGTATACGGAACATCTATATCGGCAAAATTCATAACCGAAGTTCCCTGATAATCCGGTACACCAAGAACCTCGGACTCAAAGCGCAGAGAACGCCATCCCAGCTCTCCGAATTTAAAATCAAAATATCTGTCTAGAGGGCCTGTGTAAAAGATACGGCATGTAGCAGCTAAAGATTCCTTGATATCAAAAAAATTTTTCCCAAGCTGAACCTCAATCAACTCATGGTCGAGCATTTTATCAAACAGGCGCTCATAGCCGTCTATAGGGATTCCCTGATAGGGATCTGTAAAATAATCGCACTCATGAGTATGCCTAAAAGGAAGCCTGCTTATAATTTCCGCCGGAAGATTTTTAGGATCGGTTCCCCACTGTTTGAGGGTATAACCTTTGACGAATGCTTCATAAAGCTCCCGCCCTATTAGGCTTACAGCCTTTTCTTCCAGATTTTCAGGGTTGCTGATATTTTCTGCAGCACTTTTAGCCTTTATAAATTCTGCAACATCACAAGGTCTGAGCTGCAATCCGAAATATAGATTTATTGTCTGCAAATTTACCGGCATATGATAAGTCCGGCCCTGATAGGTTGTCAGCACCTTATGACGGTATGAATTAAATGAGCTGAATCTGTTTATGAAATCCCAAACTCTTTTTGAAGCGGTATGAAAAATATGTGTGCCATAACAATGATATTCTATACCTGTCTCACTATCGACAGAGCTGTGGCAGTTGCCGCCGATATGATCACGCACGTCAATCACAGTGACCTTCTGCCCTGAATCTTCGGCAATCCTGCGGGCTATGGTCGCACCTGTAATTCCTGCCCCGACAACAAGGTTTGGAGTATTCACTAAAATTCCCCCTTATTAACGACAAAAGCCCGGCAGAATTACCTGCCGGGCTTTATAAGAATGCATTCTATTTAAAGTATTTAAGGTATCGATTATCCTGTGACATAATCACATTGGTATCTTTCTTAAATCCTTTTTCATAAGCTTCAAGAGACTTTTTGAACTCATAGAACTTAGGATCGACTCCGTAAGCTTCTCCATAAATTCTGGTTGCATTCGCATCACCTTCACCACGAAGTATTGCAGACTTACGATTGGCTTCGGCAATGAGAATTGCTCTGTCTTTATCTGCTCTGGCTGTGATTCTGGATGCAGCTTCACGTCCTTCCGAACGGTACTGTTTGGCCATCCTTTCACGTTCAGCCCTCATACGGCCGTAAATTGCACGGGCATTTTCAGGGGGCAGGTCTGTCCGCTTGATGCGAACATCTACAACCTTAATTCCGTATGATTCAACCAGAGAGTCAGACTTCTTGGTCACTTCTTCCATTATCTGGGCGCGATCTGAGGAAACCAGCTCGTTCAATGTATAGCGACCAATTGCGACACGCATTTCAGCATAAATAATATCATCAAGTCGTGCCTGAGCTCTAGGGACGGAGCGAACCGTGCGGTAGAACTGCAAAGGATCGTCAATACGCCATCTGGAGAAGTTATCCACGACCATATTTTTCTTATCTTCTGTCAGGACTTCTGCCGGACGGGCATCATATTCCTGAAGCCTTGAATCAAAGAAAATAACATTTTGTATAAAAGGCAGTTTAAAATGCAGTCCGGGTTTCAAAGGGCCGGCCTTGGGTTTACCAAGCTGCAGCACAATTGCTCTTTCGGTCTGATCAACTATAAACGCACTTTGAGAAATCCCCAGGATAATTAATACTATGATTGCAGCCAGGGGAGCGGAACTTTTATTAAACATTTCACTTCCCCCTATTTCTTAGCGGATTTTTTTTCGAGTCCGGGAAACTTTGCACCGTCGAGTGAGAGCAGCGGCAAAGCCTTATTCATAGCATCATCCGAAAGTATGGTCTTGCGGACCCCCGGTCTGGAGAGGATATTCTCCATAGTCTCAAGGTAGAGCCTTTTAACCGTTACGTCCTTGGCTTTTACATACTCTTTGTAGACAGACATGAATCTGGCGGCATCACCTTCTGCCGTGCGTATTTTAGTCTGTTTATAGGCCTCGGCCTGATTAAGAATAACAGCAGCCTGACCACGGGCCTTAGGAAGAATATCGTTACGATATGCTTCTGCTTCATTTATGAAGCGGCTCTTATCTTCACGGGCACTGGCGACGTCTTTAAAGACGTCCACAACCTCGTTCGGCGGATGAACGTTCTGCAATTGCACGGCAAGAACATTTACCCCGACTTTATAACTATCTAAAATACTCTGGATCAGATCACGGGTCTGATTCTGGATCATAAGCTTACCAGTGGTAAGAGCCAGCTCGATTCTGGTTTTACCGATAACCTCACGCATGGCCGCTTCGGCAGCATCCTGAACAGCCCTTTCCTGATTGCTGACATTAAACAGATAATTCACAGGATCTTTAATTTTATACTGCACAATAAACTGAACATCGACGATGTTCTCATCCCCTGTGAGCATTAAAGATTCTTCAGGAACATTGCGGGATTTGCCCTGAGTGAACGACCGTGAGGAACCGTAGGACCGAAAGCCTATTTCAAGCCTGCGGACTGTTGTCACCTTGGGTCTGAGAACCGCTTCTATTGGAACCGGAAGGTGATAATGAGGTCCCGGCTGAGTGGTTGTCAGATATTTTCCAAAACGCGTGACGACACCGACTTCGTCAGGCTCGACAATATAGATTCCGGACAGAAGCCACAGGATAATGAGTCCGAGAAAAATAAATTTTCCCCCCGGAAGCCCTGTCCCACGAAATTTTTTAAAAGTTTTATTGATATCATCCATACCCGGAGGCTTGCTCCCGGTGTTCCTCTGCCGTTGTTGCGATAATTTATCCCAATCCCAGTTCATGACAAATTGATAGGCGAGAAAAGGTATGCAGGTCAAGAAAGATCACAACTTACAAACAAATAAAGGTAAAAAAGTCACAACACGGTTCCCGCAAAAAACCAGTCTTAAACTTATCTATTTGCAATATTTGAATTACTTATATTTTAAACTCATGAACAATTATTTTTAAAAGATTAATACTTGATATCTAAGATAAGAGTGTGGCAATTAAAGCTAGTCAACATTGTAAATTATATCAATTTTAAACTGATAACTACAAATTAT
>NZ_AUCX01000028.1 GCF_000429985.1 Maridesulfovibrio bastinii DSM 16055 | reverse complement strand
CGAAAAGAAACCGTTGAGCGTAGTTTTGCTGATGCAAAAGAGCTTCACGGACATCGCTATGCCAGAATGCGCGGCCTCTCGAAGGCTCAAGAACAAAGTCTCCTCTGCGCAGCCTGCCAAAACATGAAGAAAATAGCGCTTATCCTAAGCGCTAGACGCATATTTTCTGATATTTTTAAAACTATTGCCTTCAAAGAGAGTTCCGTTCACTGTTTTGCTTCGAACTTGGGATTTGATCGACCAAATTTAAATTTTTCAAACTAAATCGAACAGAAATAGGGCGTAATAAAACCCCGCTTTTAAAAAAAACGGGGTTAGTCAGCAATCTGACCGGTCCCTTTCGGGACCGGTTTTTTTATGTGGTATTTTTAATAATAGTTAAGCTGTCTAATTATATAACCATTACAGACCGGATTTAAGCACAAGGTCTGTTATAGGTCCTCTTGAGCGGTCTCCTTTGAGCACAATATGGGCATACCCCTTTGAGCCTTTTAGTTTTTTGACCACCCAGTTCAGTCCGTTGTTACTTTCATTCAGATAGGGGTTATCAACCTGTCTCGTATCACCGAGGCAGAAACATTTTACGCCCTCCCCCATGCGGGTCAGCAAGGCTCTGGTTTCTGTCCGTGACATATTCTGCATTTCATCGACTATCACAACACAATTTTCCAGATTCATCCCCCGGACATATGCAATGGGCAGAATCTCGAATTTTTTCTGATTGAATCTAAGTCTGTCAGATCCGCCTTCCATGAATATTCTGTTTGCCGGTCGCTGTTCATGCAGTTTAACAATCAGGTCGTGTATATAACGCACATAGGGCAGCATTTTATCTTCCACGTCACCGGGAAGAAAGCCCATTTTAGCTCCGATTTCCCAGATAGGTTTGACCAGATATACTTTGTCACAATTATTGTCCTTCTTTTCGAGGGCCAGATATAATGCACAGGCCAGAGCCAGAAATGTTTTTCCGTAACCGGCCTCGGACTGTATGGAGACAAGATTGATATCCTGATTGAGCATAAGCTCCATGGCCAGATTCTGATAGACGGTACGCGGTCTTATACCCCAGACTTCGTGGGTGTATCCGATCGGTTTAGGTCCGCTCTCACTTATGAATACTGGGGTTCCGTTTTCCCACTTGAAGCTGTTGCGGACAGGTGTACCCTCATCGTCGGAAAAACCCGTAAAAAGTTGTGAATCAGAGCGGAACGGTATTGAGTCCCTGAAACCTTCACAGGAGATGTCATAAAGTCTGGTCTTGATTTGCAGGATTCTGTCGTTTGTCACCAGAATTGGTTTTTCAAGCTCACTGTTTTCTATTTCTTCCAGAATATAATCATCCGGTGAAAGTTCACGGTTGGAGTTGTTGAATACAGGAGGAAAGATAGTAATGGCGTTATCATTTAAAATGGTATGGATGGCCTGAGCGACAACAGGCCCCAGACGTTGATCTTTTTTTAGCTTATCCAGTTCGGTGATAACCGTATAAGGGATGAAGATATTGTTTTCCTGCCCGTTTCTTAAAATTTTAATGCAGTTCGGGTTTTCTATCAGAACGTTGGTATCCAGCACATAGTTCTTTTTTGCCATGATGCCTCGCCGTTTAAAAAAAGGTTATAAATAGGGACTCTCTTAGCGGCCATTACCAAATAAAAAAGCAGAATCAGGCGTAGAATAGATCGCCTTGATTCTGCTTTATTAAATTTAGTCGCAGTTGCTTGCCGTGGGGAGGGGATGGTCTGGTGAAGAAACCTGATTCTTTTATACCGGAACTAAACCGGCACAATTTTTTATTCATTATACCAAACCTTGTTACGATTGCTGAACAACTGCTGTGGCAATGTTAACTTCAGGCTGTTTCGGACCCGTCTCGGATTTGTTTTTTTAAGGTTACAATCTGATCAAACTTGAGCTGTTTTAGCTTTGCCCGGAAGCATCGCCTAATAGCTTTTTCGGAATATTTTATACCAGATTCGGCATAAGAAAAGGGATAAAGGTTACTTCTTCATTCTCTTCGGCTGGTGATAGGCCGGGTGAAAGGGCTATTATTCCATGAGCGCAACACATGGTCTGTCTTACTGATATGCTTCGGTCATCAAGGGGCATAACCCGAAAGCTGCCATCACTTGTATGGAGGCTGCACAGCCAGAGTCTTTCTGTCTCGGCCGATCTTTTAATCGCTTTCAGCAGGCGTGCTTTAAACTCGTAATTGAAAGCCGTCAGGCCCTTCATATAAGCAAGTAGCGGCTTTATAAGAAAATGGAACGACAGCTGAACCGCGTTGGGAGGTCCGGGAAGACCAATTACAGCGGTTTTATCCTTCACACAGGCGAATACTGATTTAGCAGGATGGATTCTGATGCCTTTGAATAAGGGTTGGCAGCCGGCACTACAGGCCGCCTGCATTACTATATCCCGCTGGCCGGGTCCGGTTCCTCCTGTGGTGATTATGAGGTCATGTCCCATGCCGCTGCTTATCATCTCCATGATAGCTTCTTTTTCATTGGCACAGACTTTTACTGTAACTTTGTGAAACCCCTGTGCCGCGCACATTGTTTTTAATAAAATCAGATTATCTGCCGGAATTTTGCCTGAAATATTTTCTCCAAGCGGATCACATAATTCATTGCCGACAGCTATAACCAGTACTGAAGGCGTGTCGTAGGATAGAATCTCTTTTATGCCAGCGTAGGAGATCAGCGAACAATGTGAAGGGGAAAACTGTTCCCCTTTGCCGATTATTTTTGAATTTATACTTATATCCGAACCGATAAGACGAGTTGAAAAATTTTTTTTAACTTCGGCTGAGATAATAATTTTACTGTTTTCCGACTGAACATGCTCAAACGGGATAACAGCATCAGCCGGTGGCGGCAGAATTCCGCCGGTGAGTATTCTACAGGCCTGACCAGGATTCAGGCTGCTTATATTTCCACCGGAGGGTCTTATTTCGCCGATACATTCAAGGGAGATTCTTGTTGTCTCCGCAGCTCCGACAGTATCCGCAGCGATTACCGCATAACCATCCATTGCCGAACGTGGTGATTCAGGAAGGTTCAGCGGTGAATAAACATTTTCAGCAGCCACAAGGCCTTGAGCTTCTATTACTTTTGTACTGGATGTTGCAGTTCTGTCTGTGGCTTCCATTAAAAGTTGCAGAGCTTCCATCCGATTCACATTGCTTTTGGTCATTTGCAAGAATCTCCGGCTCTTTCACAGGCTGCTTTCAAATCTTCAGGAGTGTTGACGTTTATAAATGATTCCAATTTAGGATCGTGTTTTTGAAGCTCAGTAGTGGGTATTTTTGACACAACCACCTCAGAGAAAAAATTAATTATCTGAAAATTATTATTATTCAGACTTTTTTTTATAAATGGCAGACATCTCTTTGAATATACAGCGCAAAGGGGTTCAAACCATTTCCCCTGATGTATGGGAATCAGAACATCATCTTCCGGTTTTAACCTTGAGAGAATCTCCTGAATCAGTTCCCGTTTTAGAAAAGGGGCATCACATGAGCTGATGAATACATGGTCAGAAACAGAATTTTCAAGTGCGGCATGAATACCGGTTAGAGAACATCTGGCCTGATGAATGTCAGAAATATTTTTAATGCCGTTAAGCGGTATATTTTCCGGTATTCGGCTGACAACCATGATTTCCTGAAACAGTCCTTCCATAGAACTTATCAGGCGTTCAAGCATGGTCTGCCCGTTTATTCTGAGTCGGGATTTATCCACAAACCCCATACGGCTGCCTTTGCCGCCTGTGAGGATGGCTGCGCTTACATCAATCACGGAGTACTACTTTCTCAAGGGAATAAACTATGTTGGGATCGTACATGGACGATTCCTTGTAAAGTGTTTTGAGTGCTTCAACTTCACTTACAGGAGCTTTGCCGGGGCGGTTCATAACCATTGCTACAAACGAATCGACAACACCGCATAATCTTCCGATCCATGAAATGCATTCTCCCTGTATCCCTCTCGGGTACCCGGAACCGTCAAGTCTTTCATGGTGTTCGAGAATGCCCACAAGCGCAGGTTTGGGTATTTCCTTGGTCCAGCTGAGTATTTCCAGTGAGAGGACCGGGTGGTGCTTGATTCTTTTTTGTTCATCAATGGTCAGGGAAAATTCTTTTCCGAGTACGAAATCCGGTAGCCTGCACAGACCTATATCGCAAAGAAACAATGCATAGGCGCAGTGTTCAAGTGTTTGAAGTTCTGTTTTGGTATCGCGTCCCAGCAGGCATAGTCCCAGTCCTGTAAATCCTGTCGCAAGTGATTTGTTGGTCAGGGAGTGATCCCGGTCCAGCATGCCTGAAATGTGGATAAGTATCTCCGGAGAATCATAAAGGATACGTACAAGAGGGGGGACAACTTCATTAAATCTTTCGAAATTTAGTTTTACGGACTCCCGGAACAGTGGAGCGATAAGGGCTCTCATACTTGCCAATATAATCGGGGCGAGATCAACCACTGATAAAAATTCAGATAAATCTTCCAGAACTATGCGCAGATGTGAGCTCAGATATGGTTCACAGGCTTTAAGATCCTTTGAATGCAGGTAGATAAGACCTGATTCGCAAGCCTTGAGAATCCTCTCCTTTTCAGCTGAAATAATTACTTTTCCGGGTTCTGATACGGGCTTGAAGTTCCCGAGTGAGCGGTCGTAAAGATAAAAAGAAAAGGGAGGTCTGCTTTTGGGCAGAACTCTGAAAATAGAAGTGCTTACAGGATAGAATTGCTCCTGCACTGAATCGTCTGGGCAATTGGATGTGCTCATTCTCAAGTATCCATAGGCGGGACCATTTTTTCTCCACCAAAATTAAAAATAACTTTTTGGTATAACTACCAACCCCCTAGGCGTAATACCATTAAATATGCTTTGTTTGCAATTGGTTAAATAGGAAGAGGGCCTGAAAGCAAAACATATTAAGATTATTGATTAAAACAATAAAACAAGCATCATTCCAGTCAAGTAAATCAAGCGACTCCGGTGTGCATTGCAGAACCGGGGTCATAAAAGAGGATCAAGAACCATTACGGTTGTTTCAATGAAATAACATAGCATAAAGAGCTTCTGATTCAAATTGTTCTTGATATTTTCCAAATTAATATGACTTCCGGGGTCCGATTCCGGGAAATTATGTGCTTTTTCACTGGTGACCAAGCCTGTCTCTGACAGTAAGTCCGGCTCAGGTGTGATAATACATTTCATTAGTCAGGCATTGTCCAGACTACTTGATAAGAGTACTTATGCAGTGCTAGAGGTAAATCCATCCTCGTTATGCCTGCCGAACAGGATGGAATCTATGAAATTTGCATATTGTTCCGTTGCGGTGTGCGGTCCGTTTTAAAACCAGATAAAGTGATATAAATATTGATATACGGAACACAATCAGGAGAGAGTTTGGACAAGTTATTCAATCCTTCATCCATAGCCGTGGTCGGAGCTTCGGCAAAGGCCGGAAAAATCGGCAATACAATCGTCCGCACTATGATCGATGCGGGCTTCAAGGGTGAAATTTATCCTGTAAATCTGAACGGTGGCACAGTCTGTGATCTTCAAGCTTACAAATCAGTTTCCAGCATAGAACCTGCTCCTGAAATGGCTGTGATAGTCGTTCCGGCTGCCGGGGTTGTCTCCTGCCTTGCTGAAATTGCCGAGTGCGGTATAAAAGCGGTTGTAGTCATCAGTGCAGGTTTCAAGGAAACAGGGCATGAAGGCTGGCTCATGGAGCAGGAAATAGTCCGCATAGCCCAGGAATATGAAATTTCACTTCTCGGCCCCAATTCACTTGGATTCATAAATGCCGGTTCCGGGCTCAATGTTTCTTTTGCCAGTAATATGCCGCCGGCAGGGAATATAGCTTTCTTTTCACAATCCGGCGCACTCTGCGCAACCGTAATGGACTGGGCTCTGTCCAGTGGAAGAGGATTTTCAAAATTTATAAGTCTCGGCAATAAGTCCGTTCTGGATGAAGCTGCTGTTCTGGAATATCTGGGCAGTGATCCTGATACCAGGGTTATTCTCGGATATATAGAAAATGTGGAGAGCGGGCGCAGGTTTATGGAGCAGGCCCGAAAAGTGGCTATGAAAAAGCCGATTATAATGCTCAAGTCCGGGATAACCCCGGCCGGAGCAAGAGCGGCCTCAGCTCACACCGGAGCCGTATCCGGTTCGGACCGTGCTTATGACGCAGCTTTCAGGCAATCCGGGGTTGTCAGGGGTGGCAGGCTTGAGGAATTGTTCAGTCTTGCCAAAGCGTTTTCCATGCAGACAGCTCCTAAGGGGTCCAATCTGGCTATTGTTACCAATGCCGGGGGGCCGGGTATTCTTGCCGCTGACGCCTGTGGTGAGTCCTGCCTGCGTATGGCCAGACTTTCCTTTGATACCATTGGGGAATTGCAGAGAATTCTGCCGGGTTATGCTTCCTTGTATAATCCTGTGGATATTTTAAGAGATGCTGATGCTGAACGGTATGGGATTGTTTCTTCTCTTGTTGTGAATGATCCTATGGTTCATGCTGTGCTGATAGTTATTTCACCCGCCGGATGTCTTGATCCGGCCGAAACAGCTAGAGCTGTAGTCAAAGCTGTTTCTGAAGCAGGAAAACCGGTTTTCTGTTGTTTAATGGGACGCGGTGGAACTGCTGAAGCAAGATCTGTTTTAGTAAATGCGGGGATTCCTGTTTACGATTTTCCCAAGCCGGCAGTGAGGGCGATGGAAAGTCTGCACAGGTATTCTCTATGGAAAAGCGGCAGCGTTAGGGTTTGCGAGGAACCTGAGCGTGATATCGAAAGTGCCGCAGAGGTCATAAGCAAAGCTGTCCGTACAGGACATTCTGAAATTGTTGAATTTCAGGCCCGTGAGTTGCTTAAGGCTTATGGCCTGTCTACTCCTGAATCAGGCCTTGCAAGATGCGGAGATGATGCAGTCGCCATTGCTTCTGAGATAGGATACCCGGTTGTTTTGAAGATCGCTTCCCCGGATATTCCGCATAAAAGTGATGTTGCCGGTGTTGTTGTAAACCTGAATACCCCTGATGAAATCCGCAAGGCTTTCTGGGACATCACAGCCAGAGCACAGCGTCTTATGCCTGACGCTTATATTGCCGGCTGTCTTGTCCAGCAGATGGCTCCTTTTGATTCACGAGAGGTTGTCATAAGCTTTAAGAGGGATGAACAGTTCGGGCCACTGGTCATGTTCGGTCTTGGTGGTGTATATGTTGATATACTCAAGGACGTATCATTCAGGCTTGCTCCGCTGACAAGGGAGGACGCCTCCGCAATGATCAGAGAGATCAAATCCTATATGCTTCTGAAAGGGGTTCGGGGTGGCAGTCCTGTTAATTTTGACGCCATAATAGATGTATTGCTTAAGATTTCTTCCCTGGCAATGGATTTTCCGGATGTCTGCGAGGCCGAGTTCAATCCTGTGCTTGTCTGCCGGGATTCGGCTCTTGTCGCTGACATACGGATAACTGTAAGGATGGGCGGTTATCCTGAATACAAGGTGGAATCAGTTTAAGATTCAATTTTTCAAGGAGGCTTAGATGGTTGGTTTGTATATAGGCTCCACAACCGGGTATTCCGGAAAGAACCTTCTTGCCATGGCCATGGGACTCAAGTTCCGTAAAGAAGGTTATAAAGTCGGTTACATGAAACCGGTCGGCGCTGTTCCACATATGAGCGACAACCTTCCGGGTGATGCTGATGCCACATTTATACAGGGTGTTCTGGGGCTTGATCAGAATCCCCAGAAAGTTACACCGGTTCTGGTGACCAGAGATTTTACAATTAAAGCTTTCTCCGAAGATACCGGGGACCTTATGCCCGATATCGCGGAAGCTTATGCCGAGCTCAGTGAAGATAAAGACATCATGATCATTGGTGGATCAGGAAGTTATTTAAGCTCGGGAACATATTGCGGAGTTAGCGGTCCTGCCGTGTGCCGTACGCTGGGCGCCAAAACTATTCTGGTCGATAGATATAACAATAATGAACTCAGATATGATTATGTTCTGCGGACCAAAGCTGATCTTGGTGATGATCTGCTTGGAGTCGTCTTTAATGATGTCCCTGAACATTACATGGATGAGCTGAAAGAAGTAATAGTTCCATTTCTTGAGCGGCGCGGAGTAAAAGTACTCGGGGTCATCCCCCGTGATCCTCTTATGGGGGCCATCAAGGTCAGTGACCTTGCTGAAAGACTGTTCGGAAAAATTATTTCCGCTCATGCCAAGGTCGATCGGGTTGTTGAAAATTTCCTTATTGGTACAATGCAGGTTGAGAACTTTATGACCCATTTCAGGCGTCATAAAAATTCAGCCGTAATAGTTGGCGGCGACCGTGCCGATGTCCAGCTTGTAGCCCTTGAGGGTAATTGCCCCTGCCTTATTTTAACCGGTAATCTCTATCCGAATGATATTATTCTTACCAGATCTGAAGTTCTTGAAATTCCTGTAATAGTTGTTCGAGATGATACCTTTACCGTGGCAAAAAAAATGGAAGCGATACAGGACAGCTACAAGCTTAGGGACATGATTAAAATAAATCATGGTGCAGAACTTGTTAATGCAGAACTGGACTATGAATATATAAACGAAAAGCTGGGATTGTAATTCGCGGCTTGCATTTTTCTGCTGGTGAGAGCGTCGGGCCGCTTTTACCGCAAACAGTATCTTACGTGTTCGATTTGTGGGTCAGATCGGGCACGGATTGGCTAGGGTATATCATAAAGTGTCACAGCTTTTGACATACTGTTCATTAATGATGAAAAGCATGACCGCATGTTTGCGGTTTCTCTTGTCCTGATTTGTAAAATATGCGAATTAGCAGGAGTTTCCATTCGTAAGGAATGGCTGAAAGAGTTTAGAGTTTTTTGTCTGAATGAAAGAGGGACAAAAGATGGTTTAAACCCAAGGTGCCTCGGCACCAGAAAAAACCGACCGGACCCGATGGATGTGGCGGACTTCGACGGGTCAACGGAATGAGGAGGCGTGAGATGCCTGATGCGTCCACGTGGGATTGGAATCCCGGTAAGCGTGAGGTCCAGGACGTAGGCTCCTGGTCTGACAAATTTGAGTGGGTGGAAGAATTCCACGCAAGTCCCGACGGTGAAAAAGTCGGGGCGGTCGTAAAGACCGGCGAAATGGAATTTACCTCCTGCGTTAATGGTGAGGCTTGGGACGAAAAGTTTGACAGGGTTTTTTATTCCCGCTTTTCTCCCGACGGCAGATTGACCGGTATTGCCCAGTCTGAAGGAGAGTGGACTCTCTGTGTAGACGGACAGAACTGGCCTGAGATGTATGGATACATCTGGGATACTAAATTCGGACCTGACGGATCAATTATCTGTGCTGTTCAGCAGGATATGGAATACGGTATGGGTGTCGATGGTGTTCTCTGGGAAAAATTTTACGAGAATGCGAACAACTTCAGTGTTGCTCCTGACGGTAAGAATACCGCAGCCGCAGTACAGGTAGCATCAACTCCTCAGGCCGATATAGATCTCTTTCAGAAGGGACTATATTCCGTCGCTGTAAACGGCGAGGCCTGGGATACTGTTTTCATGAACTGCTATACTCCGGTTTTTGATGCTGAAAGTAAACGTGTGGCCTGTCAGGTTAGAAGAACACTTTACGATTACACCATCGCTGTTGACGGAAAGATCTGGCAGCGTGAATTTCAGTGTGTATGGGACCCCTGCTTCAATCCGGTTACAGGCGTAGTTGCTGCTCCTGTGCGTCTTGGCGGAGCATGGACCATGGCACAGGATGGTGAAGTGGCATGGGGCAAAACTTTTGCACAGTGCTGGCATCAGCAGTTCAGTGCCGATGGAAATAATCTCTGGGCCATAGTTGCGCCTAGCTTCGGTAAATTTACTGTTGCTAAAAACGGAGATGCATGGAGTGTTGTCTCTCCTGTCGTAGTTGATCTTGCTGTAAGCCCCGACGGCAACAGAGCCGCAGCTCTTGGCAAGGATGGATACGACTACAGCGTGATTGTTGACGGCAACAGATGGTCCGGCTCATTTGCAATGGCCTGGAAGCCTGTATTCAGTCCGGACAGCTCGCATGTAGCAGCTAAGGTTGAAAAAAACGGAAGCTTTACCGTGGTTCTTGACGGCAAACCCTACAGTGAGGAGTTTGACCAGTGCTTTGAACCTGTTTTCAGCCCATGCTCCCAGAAGGTACTCATTCCGGCAATCAAAGACGGAAAGTTTCAGCGCATTGTTGCCAATGTGAGTGACTTTTAAAAACCGGAGGAAATACGCATGAACAGTATTTACGCATTCGTGGTAGGTCCTCTGGCATGGATTGCCTGGGGAATTTTTATTCTAGGTTCAATATACAGACTTACTTCAATGTACAGTCTGGCTAAAAAGAAAGACGGTTCTTCCCTCTATTATATGAATTGGAAGTACAGCCTGCGTTCCATTCTGCACTGGTTGAATCCGGTAGGAACCCTCGGCTGGCAGCGCAGCCCCGTTACTGCACTGGTAACTTTCATTTTTCACATTTGTCTTGTTCTCGTGCCCATTTTTCTGCTCGGGCATGTGGTCCTCTGGGATCAGTTCTTCGGCATCAGCTGGCCGACAATTCCCGAAAATATTTCCGACATACTCTCCATAGTGGTTGTTGTGTGCTGTATCTATTTCGGTCTGCGTCGTTTTCTGCAGCGTGATGTGCGTTACCTTACTTCATCAAAAGACTGGCTGGCACTTGCTGTTCCCGGACTGGTCTTTCTTACCGGAGTACTGGCATACCATCAGATAGGTGATGCCACGGTAATGCTCACTCTGCATATCCTTTGTGGTGAATTCATGCTGGCAAGCATTCCTTTCACCCGTTTAAGCCATATGCTGTTTACCGTATTCACCAGAGCTTATATCGGTTCCGAATTCGGTGGTGTACGCCGCGTTAAAGACTGGTAGCCACATTCTCCAAGGAGTATGAAAAAATGACGTTTGACAGGAAAATTGAAGATGTCGGACTTGAACGGGGTGTTTCCCGTTTAACTCCGGAACGCATCGAAACAACTATACGGTCCGTCCTTGAAGGCGAAACCGGTGCCAAGCTTAAAGTCTATGCGGAAACCTGCATGCACTGCGGACTTTGTTCCGAGGCCTGCCATTATTATATGTCCCATGACGGTGATCCAACCTATTCACCGGCTGGTAAGGTTCAGCAGACTCTTGGCGAAATTCTTCGCAAAAACTGCAAAGTGGATGGCGAGTTCGTATATCAGATGGCTCAGATTGCTTATACTGAGTGCAACCTCTGCCGCCGCTGCGTGCATTTTTGCCCGGTTGGTATTGATACCGGATATATTATGAGTACCATGCGCCGTATCTGCCATAAACTCGGAGTTACTCCGCAGTATATTCAGGATACCGCTCACAGCCATTCCGCAACCATGAACCAGATGTGGCTCAAGGATGATGAATGGATTGATACCCTTCAGTGGCAGGAAGATGAAGCCAGAGACGAACTTCCGGATCTGCGCATTCCTATCCATAAGGAAGGGGCTGATATCTACTACTCCGTTATTGCTCCGGAACCTAAATTCCGTACCCAGCTTATTTATCAGGCCGCTTACATTTTTAATGTTGCCGGTGTTGATTTCACCATGCCTGCCGATCCGGGCTGGGATAACTCTGACATGTGCATGTTCTCCGGTGACTTTGAAATGATGGGGCGTCTTAAAAAACGTCACTTCGAATCAGCTCTGGACCTTAAGTGCAAGCGTATTGTCATGGGTGAGTGCGGACATGCTTTCCGTTCCATTTATGATAACGGAAACCGTTGGGACGGATGGGATATGTATCCCATTGAAGTTATACATTCGGTTGAATTTTTCTGGGATCTTATCAGTTCCGGAAAGATTAAAATTGCCGAGAAATTCAAAGAGCCGATAACCATTCACGATCCCTGTAATATTATCAGGGGACGCGGTTTGATGGAACAGTCCCGTAAGCTGGCCCATGCGCTTTGTGAAAATGTTGTTGAAATGACTCCGAACCTTGAGCACAACTATTGCTGTGCCGCTGGCGGCGGTGTCATCAACTGCGGTCCTCCGTTCAAGAATGTCCGTATGACCGGTAACCGGGTCAAGGCCGAACAGCTCAAGGCAACCGGAGTTAAGACTATACTTGCTCCATGTCATAACTGCCACGGCGGACTTGAAGATCTGGTTCATTATTATGAACTTGGTATGGACATTAAGTTCTTCGGTGATCTTATCTATGAACTCATGGAAAAACCCGAAGTAGAATAACAGGAGGAAGGTCACAATGCTGAAAAGGATATTCACTCTTGCGGTGGTCGCGGCCTGTGTCTTTCTCTATATGTTGCCCGCATTCAGTCAGGAAGATATTACAACTCTGTTTGATCCTGCTTTCAAGGTTCACCAGAGACCTGCTGCGGTTTTCAACCATGACGTACATAATGAGAAAGCCGGAATTGATGATTGTGCAGTCTGCCACCATGTCTGGGAAGATGGTAAACTTGTGCCTGATGAAAGCTCTGAAGATCAGAAGTGCTCTGACTGCCACAAAGTTAAACCTGAATCCGGAAAAACAAGTCTGCGTAACGCTTTCCATAAACGTTGCACCGACTGCCATCTTAAAATGAAAAAAGGCCCTGTAACCTGTGCCGGATGCCATCCTAAAGAAGGACATATTCCGGCTGCACCAGCAGAGCACGAATAAGCTTTCACCGTATTTTACGGTTTGAAACTGCTATTAAAAGGCTGTGGAGTAAAACTTCACAGCCTTTTTTATTAGCAATCTGTTAATTTGCTGCTTCCTTGCCGCAAGACTATTGGTTATAACTCCTGAATGTTGAAACTTTTTTTAATCAATTGCCGCGGTCCTGTTGTGGATGCTTTCATTGCACAGGGGCATACCGTAAAAAGTATAAATGTCAGTGAAACTGTTTTTGATGCAGCTGAGGCTATTTCTAAATGTGAATTCTCTCCTGATGTTCTGATACAGCAGGAAAATCTTGGAAGACGTCTTTTTCTTAAAAATTTATCTTCGCTCTCCTGCTTAAAAATTTTCTGGTCTGTTGATACCCATCTTAATTTTCACTGGCATTCAATCTACGCACGGCTTTTTGATTCTGTTTTGACCACTCAAAAAAAATATCTGTCAAAGTTCAAGAAATGCGGCATCCCAGCATTCTGGGTCCCGTGGATGGGAGTCAGGCCCGGAACTGTTTCCGGAATCCGGGGCATTAAACCATACAGCAGCCGTAAATATGATATGACCTTTATAGGCAGGGTTTCAGACTCCAGAAGGTCCAGAAAATGGTTTGTTGAATTTCTGTCATCACAATATGACCTTAATTGCATGGATGGTTTGAATTACAGTGAAATGATGGGCGTTTACCGCGACACCAGAATTGTTCCCAACGAAGCCATATTAAATGAAGTTAATTTCAGACTTTTTGAAGCGGCTTCATGCGCCTGTGCGGTTGTTACTCCTGATGTGGGAGAGGAACTCGGAGAACTTTTCGATGTCGGCAGAGAAATTGAAATTTACAGTAACGCTGTTGAATTGAAAGATATTGTAGACAGGCTTTCCAAAGATACAAAGGCTGCGGAAATGATGGCTTTAAAAGGATACGCGCGTATTCTGGAAGACCACCTTCCTGACAATAGGGTACGGAGTATTGTTGATATTGCCGGATCAACCACAAAGAATGTTCTGAATATCCGTGACGAATTCAGGATCACAGCCCTTATGCATGCAGCTCTGCTGGAAACCGGCAACAAATTTTTCGAATTTGAGGATGTCTGCAACTGGCTGGTTTCCGCCGGGCGGTCTATGGAGACTGACACCGCCTTGATAAGGCTTTATGCGCTAAGCGGTAATGTTGAAAAAGTCTGGAAAACAGCTTCATCTTACATTAAAAATGATAAATTACTGGCTGATTCTTATTCGTGCATGTCTTTTTCTTTATCCTGCTGGCGCAGCGGGTATTGGGATTTAGCTAAAATTTTTTGGTATGAGCATTGTGGGAAAAAGAAAATTGAAGTTATAGTTAAGCCTGAGAACGAAACAGAACTGCTTGTTCTATGGGCGAAAGAACTTTTTAAGTCAGGGTGGATAATAAGGTCAGGAGTTGTTTTTGATGAGAAAAAAGATGTCCCAGCCTGTGCAATAGATTGTCTGTCGTCAGCTTTTTATCTGTCTCCGAAGAATCTGGATATATCGAAACTTATGGAAATATATCTGGATAAGGCTGAGGGCATGCAGTTTATGAGGGTTGGTTTTTTATCTCATCTGAGCCTTTATTTTCCGAATGACTGGCGTGTTGCTTTTGAGCTGGCGGCAGCATCGCTTGAAACATTTCGTTTTGAGCAGGGATTGTCGGAACTTAAAAATGCTGAAAGTCTGGCGCAAAAACAGGGTTATGAAAAGATTTTCAGACGCCTTTTGAATTATAGAAAAATTGGTTCAGCTTCAGGTTTGGCTGGAAATACAGACATAGAGCAATAAGATGGAGAGAAGAGTATGAAAAGCATTAATTATGAAACACTGCTCACTCATCTTGGGGATGACAAAGAACTTGCCGGTGAAATTCTGCAGGTTTTTATAAATGACGGTCCCGACAGATTAGAGAGTTTTCGGGCCGCATGTGAAAGCAGTAATGATGAACTTATGATTAAGTTTTCCCATTCACTTAAGGGAATTTCCGCAACCATACGAGCTGAAGATTTATCTGCACTAGCTGAAAAAGCTGAGAAACTATCACGGTCCGGTATGCTCGAAGATGCCTGTAGACAGTATGCTTTTCTTAAGGAAGAATTGGATAAAGTTTTGAAAGATATAGCTATTATCCTTGAAGGTTGATTTTTTTATCAAGTTTTGCAAGGTTTTGCTTCTGTGAAAAAGGTGCAATAAGGCTTGCAACTTTTAAGAATAATACTCTTTTTTCTTGATATGATTTTTATATATGCTAACATCCTATTAAAAATGTTTTAATAGTTGTGCTTTTCTGAATTAATCAAACATTATTGTCGCCGTGGGAGGATGTATGTTCAAAAATTTAAAGCTGGGGTTGAAATTGGGGGTAGGGTTTGCCCTTGTTATCGTACTTACTCTTGTAGTGGCATTTATCGCCTATCACGGTATGAGTTCCGTCCATAACAGGATTATAAATTCAGACCATGTCAATAATGTTTCCTCAATGATCTCCAGAGCCAGAAATGCGGAAAAGAATTTTATGCTCCGCAAAGATCAGGAATATGTAACTCAACATAAGGAAATAGCAGATAAAATTTATAACGAAGTTAAACTCGTAAAGAAAAGATTTAAAGATAAAAACAATATTAATCAGATGGCGCAGCTTGAAACGGCTTCCAACAATTATGAAGTCGCATTTGAAAATTACGTGACTCTTGAAAAACAGCGTGCTGAGACTATGGCTAAAATGCGGGGCAAGGCTCGTATTGTAATAGCTAAGCTGCAGGAAATGCGTGATGAGCAAGAAGAGGATCTGGTTGCCATCATGGCTGAAACTGAAAAAAAGATTAAAGCTGCTATAAATAACGGCAATCTTAACATCATAAATAGAATTTATGATGAAGGACAGAAAGAGATTGATGATAAGTTTCAGAATGCAGATAAAGCAAATCTTGCTATCATCAGTTTCAAAGATGTCCGTAAGAATGAAAAGGAAATAATTATTTCTGCCGGTGAAAAAATGTACAGAGACAGAATAAGCAAAAGTCTCGCCCATCTTTATGAGGTTCTTGATACGATACGTTCTCGTTTCGAAAATCCTGCCCATATAGCCGATATTGATAATATTAAGACTGACGTTAAAGAGTACCAGAAGTTTTATGATGAATATGTAGATCTTATGGAGGCTCAGGTTGTGAGCAACTCCAAAATGATCGAAACAGCCCGTAATGCGCAAAAGGTTTGCGATGTCGCTGTTCAGGACCAGATCAATAAGATGAATGAGGAAATGGAGTCTTCAAATATGTTTATATTTGCAGGTTCCGGTATTGCACTGATAATTGGTATATTTGCAGCCTTTGTGCTGACAAGGGGAATCACAGGACCTGTCAGCAAATGCGTTGTCTTTGCAGGTCGTATGGCAGAAGGTGACTTTACCAGAACACTTGATATTGATCAGAAAGATGAAATCGGAACACTTGTTTCAGCTCTGAATGGAATGGTCAATAAACTCTCCTCGGTTGTTGAAGAAGTGGGAAGTGCTACTGAAAATGTAGCATCTGGAAGTGAAGAACTTTCTGCAACAGCCCAGAATCTTTCACAGTCTGCAACAGAGCAGGCCGCCAACGTGGAAGAAGTCTCTTCATCAATGGAAGAAATGACTGCAAATATCCGCCAGAATGCTGAAAATGCACAGGAAACTGAGAAAATAGCTATAAAGGCTGCCAGAGATGCTGAAGAAGGTGGAGAAGCTGTTACTCAGGCTGTAGACGCAATGAAAAATATTGCTGAAAAGATTTCCATTATCGAGGAAATCGCCAGACAGACAAACCTGCTGGCCCTGAATGCAGCTATTGAAGCAGCCCGTGCCGGCGAACATGGTAAAGGTTTCGCCGTTGTTGCCGCCGAGGTTAGAAAGCTTGCTGAAAGAAGTGGCGCTGCCGCCGGTGAAATCGGTGAACTTTCTACTTCCACAGTAAATGTTGCCGAGAGTGCCGGAAAAATGTTGAATCAGCTTGTTCCTGATATCCGCAGAACAGCCGAGCTTGTTCAGGAAATAGCCGCAGGAAGCAATGAACAGCATTCGGGTGCTGAGCAGATAAATAAAGCTGTGCAACAGCTTGATCACGTTACCCAGCAGAATGCTTCTGCATCTGAGGAAATGGCTTCAACATCCGAAGAACTTTCAAGCCAGAGTGAACAGTTGCAACAGACCATGAGTTTCTTTAGAGTCGATGCAGGTGCAACTTACAGGTCCAGTGCTAAAACAAGACCTTCAGTAATAAGATCTTTGCCTGAAAGTAAGTCGGTTAATACCAATATGCCGGAAAAGAGTGATTTAGGTAGTTCTGGTAGTTCAGGTGGAGTGCCTTTGGACCTTGGAATGGATTCTGATGAAGATTTTGAAAAATTTTAATTTTTCTGAAATCTGATAAAATCTGAAAACAGGGTATAAACTCTACAACTATGGGAATGTGCAATGGAATTAAATAGCATTACTAATCAGTACCTTACTTTTACTCTTAACAAGGACATATATGCCCTTGATATATCGAGTGTAAGGGAAGTTCTGGAACTGACCCCGATAACAAGGATTCCGCGTACTCCCAAATTTATGCGCGGGGTGATAAACCTTCGCGGTCATGCTGTTCCTGTTGTGGATATGAGGCTTAAATTTGGGATGAGCCGTACTGAAGACACGATAAATACCTGTATAATCATAGTTGAAGTAAGCTTTGACGGAGAACAGACGATTATGGGGGCGCTGGCCGACTCTGTAAGAGAAGTTGTTGAACTTACCGAAAATATGATTGAGCAGGCTCCAAGAATGGGGACTTCAATTAAGACTGAATACATAAAAGGTATGGGCAAGCAGGATGATGAATTTATTATCATCCTGGATATAAGTAAGATTTTATCTGTTGAAGAGCTTGCCATGCTCAAGAGTGTTCAGGATACAGCTCCTGCCGAGAATCATCCTCACAAGCAGGAAAGTGGAATGACTTTAAGTCTTTAATCCATAAATATAGCTCCTATATGAAAAGGACCCTTGGATTTTTCCAAGGGTCCTTTTGTTTTAATATAGTTTTTCATTATAAAAATAGATTGTAGTTATAAACAGTTTTGTAGCGATTGCATATATAAGAACAATGCGTGCATTTTACATTCGTTTGTGTATATAATGCTTTCATTAAGGGGAATTAATACACTACTTAGATAATGTTTATAATGAATAGAAATTAATTAATCTGCTATGCGTATATAATGTTTTTTTTAATGCAAAATTATATATGAATAGTCCATTATGGTTGTATCTTTTATGCGTACAGGTAAAATTTTTAACAGAGTAATTATACCTGCAGCGGTAGTAACTGTTGCTGCGCTTGCTGCTGGTGTCCTGTACGCTGAACATCGTATATTTTTTTGGTCAACTATCTGTATTGCTTTCTTTTTTTTGTCTATAACTGTCCTATCTATAATTTCCTGTATTATAGAGAATAAAAATAAAATAATTAATAAATTATTGTGGCATGCTGAAAATTCTGTTGAGGGAATTTATCAGGTCTCGGCTGATGGAATTTTTGAATATCTTAACCCAGCAATGGTTGACCTGCTGGGTTACAATTCTGCGGATGAAATAATCGGAAAGCGGCTCGGCAGATTTGAAGTGTCGGCTGAGAGTTCTGAATTCAAAAGCTTTCTTGATACACTCTTTTCAGAAGGACAGGCAGGCAGAAGCAGACTTGAACTTATCAATTCTGAGGGCTGGACCATCCCCGTTCTTGAAAATGCCAAAGCCATTAAAGACAGCAGCGGCTCTGTCACCGGTTGGCAGGGGTGTGTATATGACCTTAGAAAAGATGAAGAGCTGCGTAAAAAATATCAGCGATCCGAAAAATTATTCAGTCGGCTTATAAATTCGGCAGATGAGCTTGTTGCGGTTGTTTCTTCAGATAAGGTCTGCCTCAAGGCCAATAACGTTTTCGCGCAGTTTTTTGGATTGAATTCTGTAGAGTTGTGCGAAGGGCGCCTTTTTGTTGATCTTCTGCCTCCACTGGCAGCGGAAGAGTTTATTTGTGCCGTAGAAAAAGTTTTAAATAATGAACTGGCGGTAGAAGACTTTGATATGGTTATGCCGGACTGTCGCAGCCGGAAGAGATTTTTTACTGTGAGAATGTCCTTATGCCCCGGTGAGATTGAAAAGGAAAATCTTGTAGTCTTTCTTGCACGTGATGTCACCGCTAGGATTGAAGCCGAACAAAAGGCAGCCATAGCCATTGAACAGGCTGAAGATGCAGCAGAATTTAAATTACAGCTGGCTGAGCAGTTCAATCATGAGCTTAGAACACCTCTTTCAGGTATAACCGGGGCTTTTGAAGTTTTAAAAGCTTCAAGCAGAAATTCTGATGCTGAGAAATGTGCCGACAGAGGTATCCTTGCAACAAAAAGATTGAATGAAGTTTACAACGATATTTTAATGATGACTGATGATTCAGATTCTGATTCCGATGTTCTCGCTAGGCGTATTGATCTCTCGGAATGTATCAGATCCGTATATGAATCTTTTGATCTCTACGCAGCAGGCAAAAAATTAGATTTTAAAATAGAATCTCGCGATGTCCCGGAATATATGTATTGCAACCGCCGTAGATTGAAATTGTCTCTGTTCAGACTGACTGGGCATATCTTGTCTTCACTTCCCGAAGAAAACAATGCCTTTTTTGTTGTTAAAAAGGCTTCTTCTTATGATGGATGCAATGCTTTGGAATTCTTTTTTACAGATACAAATAATATTTTTGATCAGGCCGATTATGAAAATGCTTTTCCCAGAGATTTTGAAGGACTGGCAGATGCTATCAGTGCAGAATTATTCATACGCGAGCACAAGGGAACAAGAGAAATAGGTTTTAAGATCGGCTGCATCAGCTTTTTATCGGGGAGTGAGCATAAAGGTTGTAAAAATACTGAGCAGATAAAAAGGATTCTGGTAGCTGAAGATGATATCAACAGTCAGGCCAGAATGAGAATACAGCTCGAAAAATGGGGATATTCAGTACGCTGTGTTTCCACAGGGTTTGAAGTGCTCAACTGCATCAGAGAAGATTATTTTGACTTGCTGCTGCTTGATATCCAGATGCCTGAAATGGATGGCATAAGAGCTTTAAAGAAAATTAGAAAAAAAGAAGATTCCGGTTCCCGTCTGCCGGTAGTCTGCATGTCAGCTTATAGAGAAGATGTTGATAATATTATGGATATCGGCGCAGATTATTTTTTGGCAAAACCGATTGAAGCCAATGCATTGAAGGACCTTCTGAACAGTGTTTTTGAATAGCAGTGCAAGGTGTTAAACTTTAGAATTTTTTATTTTCCACTGTCTACATTCTGATAAAATTGGTCAGATAAAGCTTTATTCCATCTTCCAGCATCTGGACCGAAATAAGTATCAGTATAAGCCCCATAAGACGTTCACAAGCCCTCAGTCCTCTTTTTCCCAGAAATCCGGCAAGCGTCGGGCCAATCATCATAACTGCAAGCGACATAAGCCATGCCAGAAGGGTTCCTGCCAGAGGATAAAATCCGGCACTTCCCTTTGAGCCGTAAACCATAACTGCGGCCAGAAGTGACGGCCCTGCAAAAAAGGGTACGGCAATAGGCACAATCAACGGTTCTTTGTCAGATGCCTCAGGGGTACCTGTTTCATGTGAGGGATAAATCATTTTTATGGAAATAATGAAAAGGATGACACCACCGGCAATACGCAGTGTTGATTGATGAATATTAAGCATCCGCATCATACCTGCTCCAAGGTAGATGAATGCTATAATAACTATCAATGCGATTACCAGCTCCCTGAATAGAATGGCCCTCTGCCGTTGAGGTGGATAGTCTTTAAGCATTCCAAGGCAGACCGGCAGGTTTCCCAGAGGGTCCATGATCAGAAAAAGGGGAAAAGCTATACCGACAATTTTATCAAGCATGACTTATTTATTTGCCTCCGGGCTGCCCGTAGGTTGAAAATTTGTCTATGACCCGATCCATTTCATCGTCAGGTAGAATTACAGGTTTACCCACCGCAAGGGCTTGAATGTATATCTGGGCGATCAGTTCCAGCTCTTCCGCAGCATCAAAAGCATTTTGTATTTTAGCCCCGACGGTGACGAGACCGTGGTTTGCAAGCAGTACGGCATTATAATTTCCGATTGTGGCGGTAATATTGTCGGCCAGTTCCTGAGAACCGAATGTGGCGTATGGCGCCAGCGGAACTTTGCGTCCCGAGAATCCGACAAGATAATGAACTGCCGGAAGCTCCATATTAAGGCAGGCCACAGTCGTGGCATGGACGGAATGAGTATGGACTATGGCGTTTACATCCGGCCTTTGTTTGTAGATATCAAGATGAAATCCAAATTCGCTTGATGGTTTGCGGGTGGACTCAACTATATTACCCTTTAAATCGAGAACTACGACATCATCAGGAGTTGTCTCCAGATAATGCAATCCGCTGGCACTTATGGCTATCAAACCTTTTTCACGGTTGATTATGCTTAAGTTTCCGCCAGTTCCGGTTGTAAGGTGCGCTTCAAGCATTTTTCTGCCGAAGGCCACAATTTGCTCTTTTTCATATTCCAGCATCAGCTTATCCCCATTTTTTTTATGACAGATTGCGTGAAGTTTTGCGCAGGGCTTCAATTCTCGCAAGTACAGGTGGATGACTGTATTCAAGCCAGACATAAAACGGATGAGGAGTCAGGTTGCTGAGGTTGCTGGCGGAGAGTTTTTTCAGAGCGGTGACCAGACTTTCAGGTCGGCCGGTTTTTTCGGCGGCAAAATGATCAGCCTCAAATTCGTGCTTGCGTGAACTGATGTTTGAGAAGATTGAAAGGACGATTGAGACAGGGGTATAAAGTAAGGCAAAAAAGACCAGCCCTGCATAAACAGACATGTGTTCCATGCTGAAAGCATCAAAAAGTTCTCTGCTGTTCAGGAAAAAAGACATAAGCAGAAAAATTACACCGGTTTTAATTATCGTGGTGATAAGCATTTTACGGATATGCCCGAGTTTGCAATGCCCTATTTCATGGGCGAGAACAGCAACAAGTTCGTCCGTTGTAAGTTCGTTAACAAGGGTATCAAAAAGAGCGATACGCTTTTTTTTGCCGAAGCCGGTGAAATAGGCATTGGCTTTAGTAGATCTTTTTGAACCGTCTATAATAAATATTCCTTCCAGTTCAAAACCGTTTTCTCGCGCAAAAGCTTCAATTTTTTCTTTCAGTTCTCCATCTTCAAGCGGAGTGAACTTATTAAATAACGGCAGAATCCAGACAGGAGCAATGTATTGTATTCCTACCATCACCGCGACAGTGAAAAGCCAGCACAAAAACCATGCGAAGGAGCCTGTTGCATTGAAAAAAAGTAGAACTCCTGACAGCAGAATTCCACCAATTACGGCTCCTAAAAGGTAACCTTTCAGCTTATCGATGATGAAAGTCGGAATTGTGGTACGGTTGAAGCCGTATTTTTCTTCAATCACAAAAGTTTGATAAATATCAAACGGAGTGGAGAGAACATCACCCAGAAAAGCCAGTACAGCAAAGAAAATAAGCCCGGTAACCACAGGTCCGTAACCGGCACTTCTGGATATCGTATCTATTAGATTAAAGCCTCCGGCCAGTATGAATATGATTGTTATCAGGGTTGAGATAAGCGAGCTTATATTTTCAAATTTCATTCCTTCTCTGGAATAGGCCTGAGTTTTTTTATATTTTTCAGGATCAAAAATTCTATCGAATTCCTGAGGAAGAACAGGATTCAGAGCTGTTTCATTCAATCTGCGAGCCAGAATGCCCAGAGCACAGGCTCCACCAAGTGATACAATAATTATCAGGAGGTAAATATTCATGTTTTTAAGGGGGTAACAGGTTGAAAATTTTGTTTGTATTTTATTGATATCATTTTGAAAAGTATAAAGATATCAGTCGCTACGGCGTGGTAAGTTACCCTGTGCCAGAGCATGCGTCAATCAGGGATATACAGGAATATAGAGTGGTTTTTCCGCTGCATTGCGTGGATTTGTCCGGTTTGAGTTCGGCGTGTTGAGTTGAAGACGCTGAATATGCACTGAAGAGCTGAAAAATATTCTGAAAGATGATATTATCTATCATATTTAATAGAATCCTAGTAAATTGTATAATTAAGCCATCGCTGTAATAAGTGTGTACTGGCTTTCATAAAGATGTTTATTTTAAATATTTATACATAATGGTGTCGATAAATGGCAAACTTGACAACAAATTAAGTAGAGATAAGAATAAATAAGTTAAATAAATTTATTAAAAAATGTAAATTGTTACACTTCTTTTCTTCTCACTTACCAGAATATGTTTAGTACATGGATATATTCTGCAATAACATTATCCTGTCTCGGAGTTTTGATTTAATGAGTACAGCCAAAAGCATCAGGGAGCATGTAGCCAGAGCTAAAGCTTATGCCCAGCGTAAAGATTATATGCGCTGTTTGAACTCACTTAGCCTTTCACTGGAAGAACTGGCAGACAGTCAGATTTTCGGGCGTGAAAAATTTGAAATAGGTATTTTAATTGATGAAGTTTTTCGTCAGATGCTTGCTATGGATGAACTTAAAAAAGTTCTTCCCCGCTCGTTGAAATATTCCCGTGGTCAGGAAAAAAAGCTGGCTCAGGTGTTGCGTAAGATACACGACACTATAAAAGCTGCTTTGGAACGGGCCGCGGAAGATAAAATCCGTAAGATGAAAAATCAGATTGATAAGTATATTCTTGCCGGTCAAAAAGCTCTCGATGAAAAAAATCTTAAAGACGGTAAAAAATATTTCAGAAAAATTACCGATGCCTGTCCTGATGAAGAAGGTCTTCTGCAGGATGTCGGCTCCAGACTTGTTAAATCAGGATTTCCAAGGGACGGTATAGAATTTCTTGAAAGGGCCATTGAAAAGAACGCTGGAGACAGCAGACCCTATATTTCTCTTGTTTTAGCGTGGGAAATGCTTGGTGAAACAGATAATGCCCTGAATGTTCTGAATGATATCATGCGGCGTTTCGGCGCAAATGAAAGTCTTTATGTAAGGCAGGCCAAACTTTATTTTGCCAAGCGGATGTATACCGAGGCTTATGATGCTGCCACAGCCGCTTTGAATAGTAATCCGCTTAACCGGGACGCAAAAAAAATGTCCGATATGCTCGGACCAAAAATTTTCGGGCGTGGTTATCAGGCCGGTGTTTCTTCAAAGGAGGCCAAAAAGTCTTCAGGAAAAGTATCGCTGAGTCTTGATGGCGGTGAAAGTAAGCCCAAAGCTAAGAGTAAAGCCAAAGCAAAGCCTGCAAACAGTTCGAAAACCATTAAACTTGATTTCTGATTATCAGCTTTTTCCCGGTTTATTTTCAAACTGACAGCTTCTTTTATTGAGTTCATTCATATTTAAAAGTGGGGTAGAATTTTTAAGCTTCACTTTCTGATTTTTTAATAGCTCTCCTTAATTTAATATCAAAAAATAAAACCCCGGCAGAAATTCTGCCGGGGTCTTTTAATACTTGATAGAGCTTTAAGCGGTGGCCTAGTACATTCCACCCATGCCGCCCATTCCGCCCATGCCGCCCATTCCACCCATGCCAGCAGGCATTGCGGGAGCAGCAGATTCTTTAGCGGGCTTTTCAGCAATTGCGCATTCGGTAGTCAGGAGGAGTCCTGCTACGGAAGCTGCATTCTGAAGAGCGATGCGGGTAACTTTTTTAGGATCAATTACGCCGGCCTTGATGAGGTCTTCGTATTCACCGATAGCTGCGTTGAAGCCGAAGCCGTCTTTCTCAGCTTTAACTTTTTCTACGATAACGGAACCTTCGCAACCGGCGTTACCGGCGATCTGACGGAGAGGTTCTTCGATAGCACGGCGGATAATGTTAACGCCTGCTGTTTCGTCGTCATCGGAAGGTTTAACATCGTCAAGAGCCTTGGAAGAACGAACCAGAGCGGTTCCGCCTCCGGGAACGATACCTTCTTCAACAGCTGCGCGGGTAGCATTAAGAGCATCTTCCACGCGGGCTTTCTTTTCTTTCATTTCAGTTTCAGTAGCTGCGCCAACGTTGATTACGGCTACACCGCCAACGATTTTTGCAAGGCGTTCCTGAAGTTTCTCACGATCGTAATCGGAAGAAGTTTCAGCGATTTCAGCACGAATCTGTTTTACACGGGCTTTGATGCTTTCGCCTTCACCGGAACCGTCAACGATGGTGGTGTTTTCTTTGTCGATAACAACACGCTTTGCGGAGCCGAGGTGTTCAGGGGTTACAGCATCAAGTTTCAGGCCGATGTCTTCAGAAACAACGGTTCCGCCGGTGAGGATAGCGATATCCTGAAGCATTGCTTTGCGGCGTTCACCGAAACCGGGAGCCTTGACAGCAACAACATTCAAGGTGCCGCGAAGTTTGTTGACAACGAGTGTTGCAAGAGCTTCACCTTCAATGTCTTCAGCAATGATAACAAGAGGTTTGCTCATTTTTGCGCTCTGCTCAAGAACGGGGAGCAGATCTTTCATGTTTGAGACTTTACCTTCGTTGATGAGGATAAAAGGCTCATCCATTTCGCAGATCATTTTTTCTGCATTGGTTACAAAGTAAGGGGAGAGGTAACCACGGTCGAACTGCATACCTTCAACAACTTCGAGGGTTGTTTCAAGTCCTTTTGCTTCTTCAACTGTGATAACGCCTTCTTTACCGACTTTGTTCATTGCTTCTGCAATGATGTTACCGATGGTAGCATCATTGTTTGCGGAAATAGTTCCGACCTGAGCGATTTCTTTCTGGTCGCGGGTCGGTTTTGCAAGATCTTCAAGGTTTTTGATGATAGCTTCAACAGCCTTGTCGATTCCGCGTTTGATAGCCATGGGGTTGCGGCCTGCTGCTACCAGTTTAACACCTTCGGTGAATACTGCCTGAGCAAGAATTGTAGCGGTTGTTGTACCGTCACCAGCGATGTCAGATGTCTTGGAAGCAACTTCCTTGACCATCTGTGCGCCCATGTTTTCAAATTTGTCTTCAAGTTCGATTTCTTTGGCAACTGAAACACCGTCTTTGGTGATTACCGGAGAGCCGAAAGATTTTTCCATAACAACGTTACGGCCTTTGGGTCCGAGGGTTACCTTTACTGCATTTGCGAGTTTGTCTACGCCGTTTTTCAGTTTCTCACGTGCTTTGGCGTCAAAAAGAATATCTTTAGCCATCTCTTGTTCTCCTTATGAATATGAATGATGAAAAAAAATTTTAAAAGGCTGAGATTAGCCTTCTACTATTGCGAGGATGTCGTCTTCGCGCATGACAAGGTGTTCAACACCGTCAATTTTGATTTCAGTTCCTGCGTATTTGGCAAAAAGAACGGCGTCTCCTTCTTTGACTCCGAGCTCAATACGTTTTCCTGATTCGTCCAGCTTGCCGGGTCCGGCAGCCACTACTTCGCCTTTCATGGGTTTTTCCTTGGCAGAATCAGGGATAATGATACCACCGGCGGTTTTTTCTTCCTGTTCAAGACGTTTGACCAGGATACGGTCGTTGAGCGGTTTCAGTTTCATGTGTCGTCCTCCAATAAGATATTTTCCGAACTTAATTTTTATGATCAGGGCGGTTAAACCCGATCTGCCCCTGCGGATCACTGGCAGGTACTACCCCGTCCGCGGGCAGGTGGAACTTAAATAAGACAGTAGTAAAAAGTGTCAACCTTATCCGGGCAATTTTTTTTGATTCTTTACACAAAAATACGGTTCAATTTTTTACTTCTAAAATATGCCGGCATTCAGTTCTCAGCGCAGATCTTTTGATACGTATATAACCCTGCCCACAGGCTGCCAGCTTAGCGACTCGTCACTAAGGTCAATCTCTATACGCCGTGGCTCGGCTTCCGGGTTGTCGGATACAAGGAGTATCTTGCCCGGTTCTTTTGCTATTCTTTTGACTACTATTTCCTGATCAATCCTGACCACAAAAATCCTGCCGTCATAGAGGGTGGTCTGGGATTCATCAACCAGCACATGGTCACCGTCCTCAATCCTCGGTGCCATTGAGTTTCCGGTTACGGCCATGAGTTTCATTGTTTTGGGGTTGCCTTTTCTGGTCAGCCACTCCAGCCTGAAGGCGTAAGAATTTTCCACACTGCCGTTGGTTTCAAGACTGCCTCCGCCGCCGCTTGGCCTTGCCAGAACTTTAGGAATGGGATGAAAGCCTTCCATGGTCCCTTCGTTACCCGGAAAAACAAGTCTTGCTCCGACTCCGTCAAGAACTTTGGCAAGAGCCTGAAGATGCTTTTTGCGTTCCTGTTTTATGTAGCGGATGACCTGATTGGGGGCGACTCCGCAGGTTCTGGCCATTTGAGTGGGATTCTCAAATTTTTTCCCTTTTCCTATAAGACCGTTAAGTCCATTTACCAAATCGTTGTAAAAACCCATCATTACTCCCTTATTAGGATATGGTAGTACACATTTTCTTTATAAATGTCGTCTAAAAAATATAATTAATTGACAACCTATATTGTTTGGAATATCAAATTTACCAATTGGTAATTATATTTTATTACATAGTAAATTTAAACCGAGGTTGTATTATGAATTGGAGTGACATTGATTTTTTTACTCCGGAGGCTGATAAAATGCTTTCCTGCCCCTGCTGCGGTCAGTGCGGGTTGGATCACGATTTTATGCTGAGGATTGATAACGCAAGGAAAGAGTCTGCTTTTTCTTTTAAAATTACTTCCGGCTTCCGCTGCAAAGAGTGGAACGCAAAGATCGGCGGGGTTGCCGACAGTGCTCATGTCAAAGGTCTGGCTCTTGATATTTCGGCGGAAAATTCCGCCAAACGGTTTGCTGTACTTGAAGTTCTGCTCAGGCATGGCTTTACCCGATTCGGTATCGGTGAAAATTTTATTCATGTTGATGCTGACAGTTCAAAAGTTCAGTCTGTTTTATGGGGATACTATTAATGTCTTTTAACAGCTCGTATGAACAAACGGAAGCAGGCGGGAGGGCAATGACGCTTGATGGACTGGTGCAGGTGCTGGGAAAAGACGGTGCTGAAAAGCTTATAAATTTCTGGGGTGGAATCAGGGTTTCAGTTCCGGGGCGGACTGAATTGTATAAAGCCAGAATGAGGGAAAGGGTTATCAGTGCTTTTTCACACGGAGCCAGTCCGGCGCAGGTTGCCGAGCGGTTTGGAATTTCTCTTAGAACAGCCCAGCGACTGCGCGAAAGATTTTATTCGGGATGTAAATATTAGACCATTTGGTAAAAATCACTGAATTTCAAAAGCAGTAGTTGTAGGGTCCGTAGCAGATGGCAAGTCTGCTGCGGACTTTACTTTTTGCTCAACTTTGTAGACCTATTATGTTATATTTAATTTAACCTTTTGTGAAATATTTTAGTGAACACAAGCAGTTAATTTGAATTTAGCGCTCATATTAAATTTTAAGAAATTAATTTAATTGTTTTTTCCCTGATTTATGGCGAAACTGATCAACAATTTGTTTTTCATTCTTACATGTTCATTGAGGATTTTTAGTGAAAATATTTAAAATATTCATAGTTCGCTTCCTGCCTTTTGCTATAATTATTCTAGGGATTTCTGCCTGGTCTATGGATATGCAGTATCGTCATTCTCACGAGCTTATGAGAATGAACGGTTTGAAAAATATAGATGTTAATATTGCCTCTTTTCATGAATGGCTGGATGTAAAAATGGATGATCTGGTATTTTTCAAACATACAGCCAAGTCATTACTTGCGGGAAAGAACAATCCGGATGAAGCTTATAACGAACTTGGAAAAATATTTTTAAATTTTGCCAGATCTCAAGATGGTTATGCCCAGATAAGATTATTGTCATCCGAAGGCTTCGAGAAAGTAAGAGTTACTGTTAATAATTTTAAGGCAAGGCTTGTCCCGAAGGATAAGTTGCATTCAAAAAGTAAAAGACCGTATTTTTTAAAGGCACTAAACTCTCCCGGTATAATTCACCTCTCACGTTTTGACCTGAACATGGAGAATGGTAAAATTGAAAAGCCTCTTAACATAGTGCTAAGGGCTTCCGTTGCTGTTCGAAATGATTCCGGAAAAATTATCGGTGTTGTTGTTTCCAATTTCAGCGCTGATAAGATTTTTAATATTTTAAAAAAGGAACGCCAGAGTGACAACGGCCAAGTCTGGCTGGTGAATGAACTTGGCGGATGGATCAACTGTCCTTATTCAGAAAACAAATGGTTTTACAGTGATGGAGACAAAAAAGGCTTTTTTCAGACATATTACCCTGATGAGTGGAAAACCATAATAAACGGGAACAGAGGAAGCATCTTTTCTTCGAATGGTGTTTTTTCCTATGACAGGTATTCAATACATGAAAGAATTCAGGAAAGGCATGCGCATCGACATGTCGAAGGAATAGGGGACTGGTTTATAATTTCAAGGGTTCCTCCTGAAAAAAATTTATTTTACTGGTGGAAACTTTTTGGGGCAGTAATCGTTGTTGTGGTTTTCTGGAGTGGCCTTTCTGTATGGAAGAGATCTGCGGCATTTATTGCCTTGCATGAGGCTTCGGATTCTTTGAAGGAAAGTGAACAGCGCTTTAAGGATGTAACCAATGCCTCAGGCGGTTTTACATGGGAGACCGGTCTGGACGGAACTTTCAGCTTTGTTACCGGGAGCCCGGAAGAGATTATAGGTTATTTGGCTGATGAACTTATAGGTGAATCTCCCTTTGAACTCGCCGTTGAAGAGGACTCATGGAATATACGCCGGGATTTCCTTCAGGCTGCTGAGAGTAGAACTGATTTTAACAACCTCGAATATAAATTCCGCTCTAAAAACGGTGATATTGTCTGGGTGAGCTTCAGCGGTGTGCCTATGTATGATTCTTCAGGGGAAGTCACTGGTTTTCGCGGGAATACAGTCGATGTTACCAATAGAAAGGAATGGGAGAACAAACTCAGGGAGAGCGAAGAGTTGCTCTCAAGTGTAAGTAATTCTATCCGTGACGGCCTTGTGCTTATGGACGAAACCGGAGCTGTTCAGCATTTCAATTCTGCGGCTGTGAAGTTGTTCAATTTTTCTGAATCAGATTTCATGGGGCTTAAACTTCGTGAGTATGTCCGTCTTAATGATAATGTGGAAGATGATATTAACCTGCTCACCGCAGATTATTCTGATAATCCGGCTTCACTGACCTGTACTACGGGCGTTCTGGATGTTGTCTGTACCAGAAGTGACGGCACTGTTTTCAACGGTTCCATAGCGGTTTCTCCGCTTAGACGTGAAGGTCAGTGGTGGATTGTCTGGTCCATAAGAGACGTTACCGACAGAAAAGAAGCCGAAGAGAAGCTGATCCGTCTTGCCACGACTGACAGTCTTACCGGTCTGGTTAACAGAAGGGTCTTTATGGAAAAATCTCAGGCTGAGCTTGAGCGAGCCAAAAGATATAACCATCCGCTTTCCATGATGATGCTTGATATTGACCATTTTAAAAGGGTTAATGATACTTATGGCCATGATGCAGGTGATGATGTCCTGCAGGGGCTTGCCAACGTTGTTCTCGGAGTTCTCAGGCAGGTTGATTGTTTCGCAAGAATAGGCGGGGAGGAATTTGCAGTCCTTTTACCTGACACGGATCAGGACGGAGCTGTTAATGTGGCGGAAAGGGTCAGAGAAGCAGTCGAGAAAACTTCTATTGTTTCAAGGTCCGGGGAGCTTTTCATCACCATCAGTATCGGTGTTTCGACTTTAAGCGGCAACATTGATGATCTGGAACGTATGCTCAAAACAGCGGATGTTGCTTTGTATGCCTCAAAGCGCAACGGCAGGAACATGGTTTCTATCAGCAGCAGTACAGATGATTCAGTGGATTAATTCATAATAAGTATCCACCGGCATAGCCGGTGGTTTTTCATATGCGCCTGTAAGGCTCTGTTACCAGCAGCGCCCTAACAGGCGCATATTTAAAAGTCTGACAGCTGCATTTCTGTTACTTGCGACCCGTGAACGGGTTACCCGGATATGGGAGAGATAATTGATCTCCCAATTTATCACTTTCAAGTTGGTGCCGGATATATTCTTTTATCTTTGCAGTATTTTTACCTACCGTGTCGACATAATAGCCTCGACACCAAAACGATCTATTTCGATACTTGAATTTTAAATTTCCAAACTGCTCATACAGCATAAGACTACTTTTACCTTTTAGGTACCCCATAAAACT
>NZ_AUCX01000027.1 GCF_000429985.1 Maridesulfovibrio bastinii DSM 16055 | reverse complement strand
CAGTAAGATATTTTCGTGTTCATCCGTCATAACGCTATGACTTGAATTATGGATGCCACGTTTATCAGCGATTGCTACAACTGTTTTGTTTTTACATAGTTGCAGCTTCCAACGCTCAATTGTTTTCCAGGAAACATTGGGACCGAGTATTTCTAAAATGCGGGACCATGCGCCAGCCTGATACGCAGAAATAAATTTGGCTCTGGCGTCCGTCTTACTGCCTCTTGTCGCGCGGTCAATATGATCAGTGTAGAGGGCAACAAGATCGGCTCTGGCCAGAGCTGTGGCGCGTTTTTTATCTGATAAATTCTCTAGGCGTGGTCCCTTATTGTCTTCAATTTGAATGGCTGGAGCTTTTTCAGCCTCAGCTTTCAAAATCGCGGTCTGAACTGACTCCGGTAGACCATCAAAAGCATACTCCTTGCCGCCGCCTTTGCCAGAACGGGCACGAGACGGCCAACCTTCACGTTTAGCACGACGAGTAACAGTCATTACTGTTAATTCAATGCATTGTGCTATTTCTGCGGTGGAGTAATATTTAGACATAACATCGATACTCTTTTAACTGTCTGAAGTTGCAAAGTGCATATCATCTGGTAAAGCGAGATACTTTTCCGGGCACCCCATGTTTCTGAGGGCAGTGAGGACTTTGCGATTATTAGCTCCTCCACGTATAGTTCTGCTAACAATAGACTGAGCTTTTATACCTGCAGCTGCCGCTATATCTTTCTGCTCATAACCTTTTGCATCCATCCATTCTTTGATGAGGAATGGACGACGCTTTCTGCCTGTTTTGACTCCGGCATGAGGGTTGACTGCTCCCGCACTCATCATAAATCCGCCTCCAACTGGTGTTTTTTCTTCTGTGCTTTTTTAGTTTCAATCACGGCTTTGCCGTAATCTCTAAATTTCTTATCTTCTTCGGTCATCACTTCCAGTCCAAGAGCATTTAATAACGGCATGAGTGGCCGGATATCTCCGGTAGCCATTATAAATGCGGCTAAAGCCAAAATTCCTGGTGGGTGTTCCCGATCTTCCGGTGCAAGCCACTTAGCCAGTGAGGCCGTCTTGACGCTCTTGGCGTTCCCGCGGCTCAACTTAACGCCAGAAGATCGGGAAATATCAGACATGCGGTCGGCAATGAGATCTCGGGATAAAAGCGGATGACTCTCAGCAACTCTGTTCATGGTGGAACGAATCATCGGAAGCAGACTAGCCAGTGCAACGGCCATTTTCTGCTGCTCGATCTCCGCTTCTTCGTCATAAAAAAGTGTAAGCTGCTGCACTTTTTTCACCGTCTTTTTAACTCCCGTTTACTGTCCAAACTGTTTCGTTGACCGTTGTGTCAGGCGGGTGCTAATCAGTAGGTTACGAATTGCTGATTTATTTGCCGCCCATGAGTTAACTTTTACACACGCATATGTTTAATTGTCAACCCAATTGTGTGTTAAAGTTAAAAAGTCATTTCATTTGTGTTTGTTTATAGATTCAAATGGGTTAGACTTTCTTTTGGGTGTTAAAGTTTATGTTAAACTTTTGGAGAGGAACTTTAACATCATGACATTTGGCTCTAGGCTCAAGGAACTGCGGGGTAAAGTAAGTCGAAAAGATTTTGCCGAACTCGTGGGTTCACATGAAAACACACTCGGAAATTATGAGAGGAATGCAAGAACTCCTGATATTTCTTTTGTTTCAAACGTGTGTAATACTACAGGGGTTTCTCTCGATTGGCTTATAAGGGGCAAAGGCCCGATGCGCTTGGATGAAGCTGTTGAACCACCTCAGCCAGAACAGGACGGCCCCTGCGCTCGATGTGAAAAGCTGGAAGCCGATAATCGAGAGCTGGTGCGTGATAACCGAGAACTTGTAAACGACAACCGAGAACTAGTGAAAGAGAACCGCAAGCTGATGCGGGAGAACGGCGACCTGAGAGTAGAACTTGAACGGATTAAGGCCAGGGCAGCACCGGATGGAGATAAAGACGAAGAAAGACTCAGGGTTGGATAAAATATAAAAAAAGAATAGATGGGGCAGGAGTATTGATTTTCATGCCCCATTAATTATAAACAAAACAATAGATTAATCAATATTTGTTGTAATGTTGCATTTAAATATTTAAAATAAGTGGAGGCAATATGTTCAGTATACTATTTTTTATAGTTCTCATCTTAATGATCATCGGCTTATTTAAACCAAGTTTTGTTAAAATGAAGTCAAAGAAACAAACGCTTAAAATTTTAGGAACTGCAACGATTGTATTTTTCATATTGGGAGTAGCAACAGCACCAAAACATAAAGAAAAACAATTGGATAATACATCACAAACCAAAACAGAAACACAAATGACAACAGCATTGCCGTATAATATTTTAAAAGTTGAAGACGTTAGCTTCCCAGGAAGAAAGAGGATTAGCTCATTTATTTCAATAAATGATACGAATCCAACTTTCGAAGAAAAGGCTCAGACCGTAATTAAAGCGGCAAAAGACCTTTGTAAAAAGTATAACGCAGATGTAGTAAATGTCGTTATGGAAGCTTCAAAAGGAGCAATAGGAAAGGGGTATTCCCTTGCTATATGTGAATATGCCCCAGATGGCGGAGGATATTCCGGAGACCAGAATTGGACATGTAAAGTTAAATCATCAAAAAACAATCCAACAGTTCAACAAATTAGCATCTTAGATCATTGGTATAATGAGAGAGATAATTATCAAAAAGATGGGTTGACTGATGAAGATTCTTTGAAAGCCCATTTGGCTAGCGAGTTGAATATTCCAGTTGAAAAAATAAGTTTGCCTTTCATAGAGATGGCAGAATATTCATCCAAATAATTTCTCATCTTGAGTGTCTAAAACAAAGGGTAAATGGTCTATTTTCTCAACTTGACCATTTACCCTTTGTTTTATGTCCGAACTCTTGTAAGCCTATATTCTACCTACATTTATCCTACATTTATCCTATATGATCTCCGTATTCATTAATTCTCATCTTCTCTGTCCCCCTATACATCTGATGCCAGAGGACTTTTAATTTTTATTTTTAAATAAAATTATTTATAATAAAGTTTTACTTCATTTGTTTTAGACTCTGTCTGCCCGGGGGTCGGCTGGCCTGAAACCAGAACGTATCCCTTTCCTCTCGGGAAAATCTTACTTTCCTCAAGAAACTTTTCAAGACGTTTGCGGTGCACCGGTATCTGGGAATCCGTAAGAACCGGAATCATACCCCAGAAGAAGTTGATATAAGCCGGTACTGAAGCATCCGGTGTAAGCACATAGATCAGCTGAGAAGGTCTGCGACTGCATATAATCCTGGCCGAAGAACCACTGCGGGAATGGCAGAGGATTGCAGGGCTGTCGATGTTATCAGCCAGAAGGCATGCGGAATAACTGAGGTATTTGATAGGATTTGATTCCTTTGCAGGAACAAAAGGTCCATCTATTCTTTCCAGAAAATAAGGTTCGGTCTCATTTGCTATTTCATTTATGAACCCGACAGCTTCAGCCGGATATTCCCCGATTGCTGTTTCCTCAGAGAGCATGCAGCAATCAGCTCCATCCATTATGGCATTTGCCACATCATTTGCCTCAGCCCTTGTGGGTATCGGATTTTTAACCATGGATAAAAGCATCTGAGTGGCCACAATAACCGGCTTCTGAAAATGCCGGCATGCTCTGATTATTTTTTTCTGAATAACCGGCACTGCAGAAAGTTTGCACTCAAGGCCTAGGTCTCCTCTGGCAACCATGATTCCGTCAGCGACCTGAAGAATATCCTCAATATTATCAACAGCGTTCTGTCTTTCTATCTTGGCAATTACCGGAAGCCATGCCCCACGCTGCTGCATTTCATTCTTTACGTCTTCAACATCTTTTCTGGTCTGCACAAAAGACATCGCAAAACTGTCAATTCCAATTTCAAGCCCACCGATCAGGTCATTACGGTCCTTTTCAGTAAACGCGGCCAGAGCCATGTGTTTTCCGGGAAAGGTTATTCCCTTTCTGGAAGCCAGAAGACCTGAATTATGAGACTCTAAAAGAAAAAGTCTGTTTTCTTTCAAGACTTCTGCAACTTCAAACTGCAGCATGCCGTCAGAAAGTGAAACGAGCATTCCCTTTTCCAATCCCTGCAAAAGCTCAGGCTTTTCAAGAGTAATAAACGGGTTGTCAGTTATCTCTGAGGCTTCTTCAGGAAGTCCCAGAGCGACCTTCGCCCCTTGCTCGATAGTGAGAGGAGCTCCTTCGATTACTCCCACCCTGATTTTAGGACCGCACAAATCTCCCATAATAGTCAGCGGGATCCCGGTCTCTTCTTCAACCTGCCGTATAATTTTAACCAGAGGTCTGAAGGTTTCGGCATCTGAGTGTGAAAAATTCAACCGTAAAACCCGGGCTCCGTTACCGACCATTTTTCGGATGGTTTCAATATTATCTGAAGCCGGTCCCAAAGTCGCAACTATTTTAGTTCTCATGTTGTATCCTCAAAGTTTGGTCGTTAAATGTAATGAAGTTGCCTGAAGTTATAAAAAAGAGCTGCCGGATTTTGTATCCTCGTTATGTCAGCTTTACTCCATTTCCTGTTCATATCACCATCAAGTTTAAACTATAACAAAAAAAAGTCCACTGTGTTAAAAATGCCAATCAGTTTCTTGCCAATATAGCTTTAATTGGTTTAAAGATTTCACTTACCGAATTTGGTTAAACTAAAAATTCTTAAAAATGGAGTTTATTAATGATTAAGATGATCATCAGGACGGCAGCCGTTGTAGCTATGATAGCTATGCTTGCAGCATGCCAGCAGACATCGCAGTCCGGACAGAAAATAGCATTCGTAAGTGCTAACAAGGTATTCCAGGAATGCCAGGCAGGAAAAGCCGGTGTAGCCTACCTGAAATCATTCGGTGAAAAATTTCAGTCTGAATTCAAAGAAATGCAGGCTGAAATGGCCCAGAACAAAACCGAAGAAAACACTGCAAAATTCCAGAAAGCTATAACTGAATACAGAACAAAAATGAGTGCCGAACAGAACCGCATAATAGGTCTCATTAATGATGCATTCAGCAAAGCTGTCGATACCTACCGTGATGAAAACGGTATAGATGCAGTTCTTTCTGTAGAATCAGCTGTCAGCTACGATTCTAAAGTGGACATCAGCTCTGATATCGTATCCGCAATGGATAAAATGAATATCAAGTTGATTCCTGAAGAGACTAATTCTACAAAAGCTCCTGAAGCTGCTGCTGAAAAGAAATAAATCAGATTCTATTCTGAACTTTTGGCCCGGCACTGACTCAGGTGTCCGGGCCTTTTTTATAAAGTGCGCCATGTTTTTAAATTTTAACTTGAAATTTAGCCTGTTCCACGCAATACCTGTTCTGTATCTCTAAAGACTTTAGAATTAGCCTTATCCGGAATTCTCCTAAGTTATGAAGGCTGACAAAAGACAGCTTAATCAAGGAATATCTGGCTTATAATGCATCAGACAATCCGGTAGTGTTAGTCTTTATAATTCTGAAACAAAATTCTGTAATTAATATCCTGAATACCAATAGAAACATAACAGGAGCCATAATCGGTGAAAAATCTCAAGCTTCCATTGATCGTATTTGCAATAGTATTTGTAGTAACAGCAGGAGTTCTGTTTTTTGTTCTCAAACCCGGATCAAATGATCGCGCTCAGGAAAAACCTGAAGCTCCAGGATGGGTGAACAATGACGGTTCCAGCGGCAAAATAAAAGTTGGAGACGGTCTGCCAACTTTCAAATTTAAGAATGCAACCGAGAAACCGGAAGAAAAGAATATAAAAGAAGAACCGCAGCCTGAAAAAACAGAACAAAAGACTGAGGAAAAAGCTGAAGAGGTTGCCCCCAAGGTCTCACCGATCATTGCTTTTGTGTCTGATATCTTTCTGGATAACCTTGCAGAGTATACTGTTGATCACTACTATCCGGCAGGAGCTTTACCTAAAACTCCGTCAAACGATATTTCAACCGTATCATTTAAATCTATCTGTAATTATTTTGGACTGAATCTCAGGGGCCTGATATCTGAAGCTCCGTCATTGCTGGCAGCACGAAGAGAAATCTGGAAGAAATTACTCACTCCCGGAAATATACAAAAAATTTATGATGCCCATTCAGACCGATTCATTGATCTGCTTGAAGAAAAAAGTATTACTGCTGAAAAAAAATTTTCAGATGGAGCAACAAGAGAAACCCGTTCATTAACCAAAGCCGAACGAGTCAATCTTTTCAGAGTGAGCGCAAAACCTCTACGCCAGACCGCAGTTATCCTGAACACAATTGCCTCAAACTCTGATCTTGTTAAAGCCATGGACGGATATGTTAAAGCTCAAAAGAGGGTTGAAACATCCAATGCTGTTTTTCAGACAGCTTTATCAGAAGCTGAAAGCGACTCAAATGTGACAACACGCAATAAAGCTACTCACGCAGGAAAATTGCTCAAATCAGCTATTGTGGTAAGAGAAAAAATAAAATCAGGCATTATTGAAAAGATTAACTCCCTATGCGGGGGAAAATGTGACTCTGCGGATTCATTCTATGCGGCAAAATGGGTTTATAGACGCACACGCCACAATAATGAAGCCCTCAAGTCAATCCTTTCAGGAGCTGATCTTTTATCAAGGCTTGCAGATAAAATGGATAAACGCGCGGAAATGATATCCAAGAATTTATAGCAGAATTAAACTAAGCAGCAGGGAGTAGAATTTCAATTCTGGTCCCTTCATCAGGAACGGAATATATGGAAAAAGTTCCATTCATTTTTTGAGTAACTATAAAATATGATACAAATAACCCAAGGCCGGTGCCTTCACCGGCCTTTTTAGTTGTATAAAAAGGTTCTATAGCCTTTTTACGGACATCTTCATCCATCCCCGGCCCATTATCGCTTATTGCGAATTTTACGAATGAATCCTCAGCTGAAATTGAAATATTTATCAGAGGCCGTTCTCCGGTTACCCCGTTCTTCATGGCCTGAGCTGAATTTTTTATAAGATTTATTACAACCTGCTCCATTTCAGACGGATTGCAATATATCGCCGGAATCTCATCACTAAAATTTCTAATTATCTCAAGACCACTGACACCGTATTTATTGAGAAGATCATAATCACTAAATGAAAGTTCCAGGGCTGTTTCAACTATTTCTGTTATATTTTCAACAAGTTCTGTTTCTGTTGATCCACGGCTGAATTGCAGCATGTTAGAAACAATTTTTGCCGCCCTTTTTCCCATATCGCGTATTGAAGAAATTTTGGTAATTATTCCACGACGGTTGCAGTATTCAAAAATTTTCTCAATGTCAGTCCCGCACTCTTCCGCAATGATATGATTGGCCTTCATATCCACTGAGAATCTTCTCAAAATATTCTGACTGCTCTGCAAAATTCCACTTAGAGGATTATTTATTTCATGAGCCATACCTGCGGCGAGTCCACCGACTGTCATCATTTTTTCAGTCTGCATCATCACTTCTTCCATCTGGATTCTGGAGGTGATGTCGTCAATCCTGATAACAGCCCCGCTCCCCTCTTCTCCTGTGAAGGGATAAACAACCATTTCATAAGAGAATACTTCACCGTTTCGGGAATATTTAAAAATTTCTTTTTCACCACTGTAATTTTCTTTAACAGTACGGGTGATCAGATCTTCGAACTGTTTTAATTCGGGAAGTATTTCTACAAGAAAACAACCTTCGGCATCCTCAAAACGAATTCCTGTTTGATGTTCCGCATAAGAATTCCAAAGATTTATCCGCATTTCGCAATCTATGCCCACCAGTACGGACTGAATAGAATCGATAACATTACCCAGATAATTACGGGTCCTCTTCAAATCTTTTTCAGCTTTTAAGCGTTTGGCAATGTCTCGGGCAACGACCACAAAATAATTACTTTCGCCGAAAGAATGCTCCCTTACGGTCATCTCAACAGGAATACTAACTCCATTTTTAAGCATGAGTTCAGTTTGAAAAAAACCATTATCCTCAAATTCATCAGAAATTTTTTTATTGCCGGAAATAAGATCAAGTAAGACGCAATTTTTTTTAGGTAGAATATCGTGGACCGTCAGAGAAGAAAGCTTTTCCCTGTCATAACCGACTTTGCGGATTGCCGCATTATTCACATCAACAAAACTGCCTGAAGCGGCATCTATAATAAATAAAATGTCACGGGCCTGCTCTATAAGAGCCCTGAATTTCTCCAATTCATTAATTCTATTTTTTAACTCAGGAAAATAACTCTTACGCATCGAAAGTTCGCCAAGCCCGATAAGCTTGCTACGAACAGCCTCACGAGAGTCATCATTAGAGCGCCGCTTCATATATTTTCACCACATCTTCAATAGTCAGATTAACCGGATTTGTGACCATACAGGCATCGTTTAAAGCATTCTCTGTAACAAAATCCATTTTATCAGCTGTCATGCCGAAGTCCTTCAAAGTTCTTACCAACCCTACTTCGTGCTTTAATTTTTCTATATGATCCACTAAAAGATCACAGACATAACCGTCTGCATGTCCAGAGGTATCAAGCCCCATATTTTCAGCAATAACCCTGTAACGGTCCGCGGCATAATCAAAATTCTTTCTTACAACGTAAGGCAGAAGAATTGCGTTGCATTCCCCATGCGGCAGATCAAGAAATCCGCCCAGACTATGGGCAAGGGCATGCACTGCTCCAAGAATTGCGTTGGAAAAAGCAAATCCGGCTTCCATGCTTCCAAGCATAACTCGTCCACGTTTTTCTAGATTTTCAGGATCACGTATCACTTCAGGAAGACTCGAATTTATCATTGAAATGGCATCAAGAGCGAATAAATCGGTAACAGCTGAATTGGCATTGGAAACATACGCTTCAAAAGCATGTGTAAGCGCATCCATACCAGTGGATGCCGTCAGATTTGCATCCATAGTCAAGGTAAGCTTAGGGTCAACTAGTGCAACATCGGGCACTGTAGCCTTACTGACTATACTGATTTTTACTTTTCTTACTGTATCAGAAATTATGGCAAACTGTGAAACATCGGCAGAACTTCCGGCCGTGGTAGGAATGCAGATTAAAGGCGGCCCCGGCCTGCGGACCATATCCACACCTTCAAAATCTCTTATATGTGCTCCATTTGTAGAAACTATGCCGATGCCTTTAGCACAATCCATAGAGCTTCCACCACCTATGGCAACAATGGAATCGCACCCGCTCTCACGGTAAAATTCTTCCCCTTCCATAACTTCATAATCTCTTGGATTCGAGGAAACTCTGTTGAAAATAACACTTTCAACGCCTGAATTTTCCAGACTCTCCTTAACCAGAGAAACCCAGCCGCATTTTTCCACTCCACTGTCAGTAACAACCAGAGATTTCTTAACTCCCAGATTTTCAGCATACTGCCCGGCAAGCAGCGCTGCATCAACTCCGAAAACTACTTCAGGAACAACCAGTTTTCTTAGGGCTAGAACTTCTTTCATGAATAATCCCTGCTTCATTGCCACTCCAGATATAATTAAGACTTTCTAAAATTTTATACTTATATTTTTATAAGATATAACATGATTAACTCTCTTCGCGCAATAGCAGAACTAATAATGGTCTCTTTAAAAAAAAGTTGCATACAAACCTAAAGATCTTACGAAAGCATCCGATAAGGTTAATAAGGTATACTTTAATCTGTAACCTGCAGGCAATAAAATGACTGAATCAATATCCATGACAACCAGAACAGTATCCGATTCTTTCGGATTATCTGCGCTGCCTGCTTCACTCAAAAAAACAGATGATTACGTTGCAGACCCAAATAATGACAGCGATAAAATTGAAATAAGCGCTGAAGCCCGTCAACTGGCAAAGCAGACTGAAAATACATCTGATGAATCCCGACAGCAGCAAAATTTATTAACAGCTGAAAATAATAACCACGGCTCCAATCTTATTTACAGAAACGACTCTTATGGAAATGTATATGCAACAGAACATGGAAACAATAATGTTCACGGCAAGACCGTAATAAGCAACTTATCTTCTCCATACGAAGCTGCACTTACGAACAAGACAACAAGCACTTCAATGCTTGAGTCTGCACCAACAGCTAATCCCCATAACAACTTTAGCAATATTTCAGTGCAGCTGAATCTTAATTCCATGGCAAATAAGATCAAAGAAAATCACCTGCCAGCTCCTGCGCACGGCAGAGATAATAACTTCAGTAGAGATAAGAACAGCCATGAGGGCTATAAAAGATACGCCCAATCAGAAAACAGTACAGCGATAAGCCGTCCTATCGGTATAATCTGATACTTTTTTCAAACCAGCAGCAGTTGAATCTTATTGCCAGCTAAAATTATTTATATTATTATACCTAAATTATATCTGCAGGATAAGTTACAGTATTGTTACTTATAATTATTTTTTTAATTTTAATAAAAAGTTAAAATTAAATTTAGTTGCTGTATTTAATAGGAGTTAAAATGCGGTTTATTTCATTGTTTATTGCTTTGATAATGCTTTTCCCTATGTCAGCTTACGCAGCTGAACTTCTTCCACTTAATCCAGACTTTGTAAAATGGCAGCAACAACAGGATGCACAACAAAAAAATTCTTCTACCACTGCTGTAAATAAAAAATATTCAAGCATCCCTCCTCTCACGGCACGTCCCTCACCGATTAATCGTGAATACTTAAAGAACATATCCATAGTTCCTGCTAAAACAACAAAAGCAATTGAACCATCAGAAACATATTTTGATTTGAGGGATAGTGGATATGTCTCCCCCATAAGAGACCAGAACCCCTATGGGGACTGCTGGGCTTTTGCGGCTATGGGAAGCATGGAATCTTCAGCATTGCGTCACGGAATGAATCCTGCTGATTTTTCAGAGAAACATCTCGCATATTTTACTTACACTGATATTGATCAGAACCGCATTGGATATGACAAAGCATCCCAAGAAACGTCCATATACGATCTAGGTGGAAATGAAGATCAGGCATTTGCTATGATAAGTCGTGGGACCGGAGCTGTAAGTGAAGCTGATGAGCCATATACAAACATGGATACTCCACCTTCTGCTGACGCGAAAAATGTTTCAGCTCTGGATGCAGTAATACAGGCCCCCGGCGGAGACTCTGTTGTTGCAAACATCAAATACCTTTTGAAAAATTATGGAGCTGTTGACGTTTCAATATATTACGACGATTCCTACTTTAATGAAGAAAATTACTCCTTCTATAATAAAGTAAACACCAATACAAATCATGCGGTTACAATTGTTGGCTGGGATGATTCATATTCAAAATACAACTTTAATACTACGCCTGAAAACAATGGGGCATGGATAGTTCGCAACTCATGGGGAACGTGGTGGGGAGGTAATGGATATTTTTACGTTTCTTATGAGGAAGCTGCCATATGTGAAGACGGCGGTGTGGCTTTTATTGCACGAAAGGCTGACAGCAAAGAATTCATATACATGTATGATTATCTGGGGCAAACAATAGAAATGGCCACAGGGAACAATTCACCGCTGTTCACCGCAAACATCTTTACAGCGGTAAAAAATCAGAATCTAAAAAAAGCTGTCCTTTTCGCCCTTACGCCTGAAAATAGTTACACTATCTATATCTATAAGGATGTCACAGACAATAATCCATCGTCCGGCACTCTGACTTATCAGTCGGATACTTTAAATTTTGAAGCACCCGGAGTTTATACCCTCGACCTTGCTAAAAATATTCCAGTAGAAAAGGGTGAAAAATTCTCAATTGTCCTTAAAACCGAGTCTGAAACAAAGCCAAACTATTGTGCATTAGAATCCCCTATTAACAATTACACTTCAAAAGCAACAGCTGCTAAAGGCCAAAGCTTTTACAGAACAACTGGGACCACTTGGGGAGATATAACTAATATGTATGACAACACCAACATCTGCCTGAGGGTTATTGCTGTTCCTGCAACCCACTCAATGGCTCCAATTAACAGTTTGCTGCTAAACTAAAAGGAACAAAAAGTAGCACCAATCTAAAGTGTTTTAATTGAACAATCGCTTTTTTACTCAACGGGCTAAGAGACTATTGTTAAAATCATTAATATATATTATTATATATTAATTTTAATAAATAACTATATTTATATTATTTTAATTACAGCTCTTTGCTTGATTTAGGCAAAAACTAAATAGAATTACTATAAATTGAAAAAGGCTGAGAAAAACTTTTTCACGCTTCTATATTTATAGCTTCCAGGAGTAAAATATGCGGTTTATCTCTTTGCTGATTGCACTAATTACACTTTTTCCAATATCATCTTACGCTATTGATCTTGTTCCACTTAATCCTGCCTTTGTTAAATGGCGTCAACAGCAGATAATCAAACAGGACAAAGCATCTTCAAAAATCCCTCCATTAAGAGCAGAACCATCTCCGATAAATAATAGCCATTTAAAAAACACCTCTATAGTTCCAAAGCAAAAATCAAAAGAAGTTCAACCGACTGAACATTATTTTGACCTGAGGGAAAAAGGATACGTTTCCCCCATTAGAGATCAAAATCCTTATGGGACATGCTGGGCTTTCGCTGTCATTAGCAGTATGGAATCGTCAGCACTTAAACATGGAATTAACCCTGCTGATTTTTCAGAAAAGCATCTTGCCTATTTTACATATACTGCTATCGACCAAAAACGTGTTGCTTTCGACATAGGCTATCAATGGGATTCGATTTATGATCTCGGGGGAAATTATAACAAAGCTTTTGCAATGATAAGCCGTGGAACTGGAGCTGTAAGTGAAAGTGTAGAACCTTATAGCAATATGGGCACTCCCCCTTCAGCTGAAGCAAAAAATGTTTCTAGCATTAAATCTATGATTTATGCACCAGGTGGAGACTCAGTTGTTGCAAACATCAAATATCTAATTAAAAATTATGGAGCTGTTGATGTTGCTATAGACTATGAAAGTTCATTCTTTAACAGCTATACAAATGCTTTTTTCGACGAAACAAGTACTGATACGAATCATGCAGTTACAATTATCGGCTGGGATGATTCATATTCAAAATACAATTTTAACACTACACCACAAAACAATGGGGCATGGATAGTTCGCAACTCATGGGGAACATGGTGGGGAGATAACGGATATTTTTACATCTCCTATGAAGATGCGGCTATACGTGACAGAGGAGGTAATGTTTTCATTGCAGAACAATCTAAAGACAATGAATTTCAATACCTTTATGATTACTTAGGTAAAACAGCATACACGTATTCAGATCATACTACTCCGTTATTTATTTCAAATATTTTTACGGCAGAAAAAGATCATTTCCTTAAAAAGGCTCTCATTTTTGACGTTGAACCTGAAAATAAATATACAATTTATATCTACAAAAATGTTACAGATAATAAACCTATGTCCGGCTCTTTAGCATATAAATCTAATATTTTTAGTTTTACTGCATCTGGAGTATATACCGTAGACCTATCTAAAACTGTTCCAGTTAAGAAAGGAGAAAAATTCTCAATTGTTCTAAAAACAGTTTCTGAGACAAAACCCAATTATTACGCCCTAGAGTACCCTATTCAGGGTTATGCTACTCAAATGACAGCTTCTGCAGGTCAAAGTTTTTACAGCACAGATGGTACTAACTGGACTGATATCAGTAAAGTTTACACCAACACCAATATCTGCCTCAGAGTTATAGCTGTTCCTGCAACCCACTCAATGGCTCCAATTAACAGCCTGCTGCTAAACTAAAATGGGTAAACAATTGGTTGAGTAATATGCTCAATCAATTGTTTCTCAGCAAAATTTATGTATTTAATATCAGTTGTAAGGGACTAATAAGGGATTGATGAGAGATTGAAAGGATTTGGAAAAACAAAAGGGTGCTAGACTATTCGTCTAACACCCTGTATTTGCTGTGGTAGGCCACCAAGGAATCGAACCTTGAACCAACGGATTAAGAGTCCGTTTTAAGCCAATCACACATCTTCACAGCACATCACACAACCACCACTTATACGTTGATATAAAAGGACTTCCTTGAATTTAGCCCTCACAGATTATCACCAAGAATCATTGCCCGTATGCTGAAAAAGTTGTACAGGAGTTGTACAAAATCTGGAGGTAATATGGCTAAGACGACTTGGAGTAAGACCAAATTCCCCGGTGTCCGCTACCGGGAACATGAGACCCGCAAGCACGGTATCCAGCCTGACAAATATTACACCATTACCTACAAGCATAACGGCAAGACCAAGACTGAAGCTGTGGGCTGGGCCAGTAACGGAGTCAAGCCCCAAGACGCTGCCAACCTCCTCGGTGAGTTGAAATCCAATCACGCCCAAGGCAAATTCCCCCAGACTCTGAAACAGAAGAAGGAGATGGCCGAGGCCCAGCTCAAAGAAGAAAGACTACTCGAAGAGGCAAGGCACCGCGCTGAAATCAGCTTTGATGAGATCTGGAAGAGATTCTATGAACCGCAGGCCAAGACAAACAAATCAGAGAAGTCATGGAAGCGTGAGGAGAGCCTGTATAGGCTATGGATATCGCCAGCCATAGGCAAGATTCCATTTGTTGCAGTATCCCCTACCGACCTGGAGCAGATCAAACAGTCCATGAGTCAGAAGGACCGCAGCCCTCGCTCAATTCAATACGCACTGGCTACTGTGCGTCAGGTCTACAACATTGCCAAGAATCTGGATATTTTCAGTGGAGACAATCCGGTTCAAAAGACCAAGATTCCCAAGACTGACAACCGGCGCATACGGTTTCTGTCGGAAGATGAAGCCAGCCAACTACTGGATGAGTTGAGGACCTACGAGAGCAATATCCACTTAATCGCGCTTGTCTCGCTCTATTGCGGCCTTCGTGCCGGTGAGATTCTCAATCTTGAATGGCGGGATATAGACTTCGACAACGACATGATCCTCATCCGCGAATCTAAAAGTGGACTGGCACGGCATGCGTTTATGACCAAGCAGGTAAAGAGAGAACTGGAAGGATTACGGAAAAGTTCCCCGAAGTCAGCTCAAATCGTATTTGGTGGTAAGGATGGCAACCGCCGCTATGAAATCCCCAGAGCGTTCAGTAAATCGGTCACAAAGCTAAAATTCAATGAGGACCACTCTGACCGCAGACAGAAAGTGGTGTTCCATACCCTGCGCCATACCTTCGCAAGCTGGCTGGTTCAGCGTGGAACTCCGCTCTACACCGTGGCAAAACTCATGGGGCACTCGACCCTCGCCATGACTGAAAGATACGCCCACTTGGCCCCAGACAACCTGAAAGCAGCAGTAGCGGTGCTGGACGATTAAAACTTGGTCTGTCCGTCCTCATCCAAGCCCAATGCGAACCAGTACGGCTTGAAGCTATCCAGCACAAGCCTCTCGGTCATTTCCAAGAACGGACCATAGTCGAGCTTCACGCAAGCAGCTTCTAAAGCTTCATAATAGGACAACCGCTCAGAATTCTGAAATACAACCGGCGGGAATCCCCCCTTCATCAATTCGAGGTTCATCAGCAACCTAGAAGTTCGGCCATTACCATCAGCAAAGGGATGGATCTTTACGAAATCCACATGGACACGAGCAGCGCGTTCAACGACATGCAGCTCAGCTCCGTCACCGTTGTACCAATCCATAAACTGGTCAATTTCATCCTGCAAATTCAGAAAATCCGGTGGCACATGCTCAGCACCGGAAATAGTCACGTTCACAGTGCGGAACACCCCGGCATTCCGATCATCAATACCCTTCAGGATAAGGCTATGAATTTCCTTGATCGTGCGCACATCTAAAGGATCACCCTGCTCCACCAAAGCATAGACAAGGTTGATAGCATGGGCATGGTTTGTCGCCTCAAGGTGTTCGGCAATAGACTTGCCGCCAACGGTCACGCCTTCAAGCACGACCTTGGTTTCCTGAAGCGTAAGCGTGTTCCCTTCAATAGCGTTGGAGTTGTAGGTCCAGCGCAGGGCCAGATCTTCACGCAGGTTCTTGACCACTTCGGGTGGAAGCGGTCTCTGTGCGTCTAGGCGGGATTTGAGGGTGTCGAGGTTTAGTGTGTTCATGCGTTTTCGGATTTATCAGTTACTTCGTCAGTGGACAAGTCAGAATCTGGTAATTCCTGCTCTGTTGCCTCTTGGTCTGTCTCCTTTGATTTATCCGAATCCAGTTCCTCGTCAATATCTTTGGCAGCTCCACCAGTAGATTCGTCCAAAAGATTCCACATGTCTTTCATCTGCCGCTTAAGAGAAGCAACCTCTTCCCGTAGGGAATCGACCTCTTTACCTAACTCTTCGAGACCAACACCTTCTGTCTCAGCATTTTCGAAACCTTCGCTCATGCTTCTTGCTGCTAATAAATTTTTACTTCCTGCCTCAACAAACACTCTGACAATCGCAGCAGCACTTTTGGCCCCCCTATCCTTCAGCTCCTCAATTCGATCACCGCACTCCTTTGATACCCTTATTGTGTACTGCACCGTTTTGTCTTCATATTGAGAATAGCGCTCAAGCTCCTCTTCTAAATCTAAGACCATATCTCCTCCAAATCTAAATCAATTTAATTTAATTCACATACATTAAATCCAATCTAATTACAATCAATCATATTTAATTATATTCAATTCTAGATCCATACGTAAGATCTTACGCTTACGTTTGAGTCTAAGAATTGAATCCGGTCTATATTTACGACGAAATATAACCCCACAGGGGCGAAACCCATCCATGATTATAAATCAGCCAATCAATGATTTAGCAGTAGTATACGCAATATCTACCGACTTAAATACTCCAGTTTCTCACGAAAAGAAGCATTCCTAAGATCCTCGAGGGAAGGCTGCTTAGCTTCAGATTTCTGACTCGTATTATCTTCTCCCACTAGATTCTGTAACGACTTGAAATAAACAAAATATGCCCTGAGGGTCTTCGAACTAGCAGGAAAATGTTTCTCTCTACAGACTTTACCTTTGGAGGCGCGGAGTACCTTTTTATTCTTGAGCCATGCAGTAAATATCGCCTTTGAGACATCTTTGGGAATAAGCTTATCGAACCTTGCCGCAGTGACAGCAAAGCACCCTCGCCCACAAGGTATTACATACTCAGCACATGACTCCGAGTTCTCTTGAGCGTCTTTGATGAGCTGATTTAGCTTGATGGCAATCCGGCCAAAAAATATCCGCTCAAAATTATGTCGGGCCAGTAAGGAGCCTAATTCTTCATCGCAGGAAGCAAGTAGAGTGCGTCCTTCTTTAGGAAGACACCCAGCAATCCGAAGCACGACCTCAAACACAGTAATTAAAACGCCATAGACAGCACTAACATGCTTTCGCTTAAGCTCTTCCCTAATGGAATCAACTTTAAATTCCCGTAGGAGCAGCTTATAACTCCCATCTACCAACTTGCTCAGCAATAACTCACCGTCTGCCTCCGTTAACTCAACACCCATGCCGCTCCATTCGCCAAGTTCGATATCAATCGCCAGCACCCTGCCCTTGTTCATATACCCCGCACGCCCTTTACTTCTTTCCTTTTCTTCTCCCAGCGCGGCAGGCCCAGTAGAAATCACTACTCCATTGATCCCAGGATCAGACTCCCCCCACCCCAGAAAGTATCGGCGTAAAAATTTACGCATACCGGAAACCTGGTGTTCCTGCACCTCCGGCACACAGAGCACAGAATCATTCCTGTGCATTTTAACTGCAACAATATGCTCCTGAGCATCAGCTAATGAGTAATGGACAGGGAATAACCTCTCGCCCCAAACAGTCTGAACGGCATGTATAATAAGCTTCCGGTTCTCTGGAGTACCCCCATGAAAATGCAGACAAACACCTTCCATGCCTATTTTGGATAGCAAAGGAGCAGCAAGAGAAAATAACGCAGCCAGCACTGCTTCCGGAACAAATCTTTCTCTGCCAATTCTAGGTGAATTATAAAGATCTTGGGAAGTTGGTAATACTTGGGATTTGGCCTTAATTTTCTGGACTTGCCCCTGCATGGAATCGACTGGCAAAACGTACTGCTCAACGCCCTCTGCATCTGTTTGCCAACCTGCATAGTCGGAGATTGAATAGACGATCTTTTCTTTCCTTGAAGGCAACTGGCTAAGCAAATATTTGCGGAGCACACCTCGCTCAGCTTTGCCTTGTGGGACATGAACTTGACGAGAAAGCAAGAGCGAAAAAAATTTAGGGGAATCAATATCAACATACGAAACCTTCAAATCAACATAACGCCCATACTTATCATAACAGGCAATTTGCACCCCTCCGTCATAATGACTTCTGACCCAAATTGGATCCATGATTCGTTTCTCAGCCCTCTTGATATTCCCATATTTTAGATAAAAACCTTTGCTGTTGTTTGCGCCACCATCAATATTGCCGACAAAACATTCAGGATCTTCAGCCACAAATGATAAATAAGGTAAGGCGTAAGGAGTGGTAACTCCACAATCCCTTTTGCAGTACCCACGAAGGAAGTCTATGTCATGACAATTAAATTTTCTTCGTCTGCTAATCCGCTCACTGTTTATCTCACCATAACTTATTTCCCCAATTAAATGGTTCATGCCTAAAACAGATAAAACATAATCATGCTCCTTCAGCCCATTTGAACCGTCAACCAATGCGGCTAAAACATTTTTCCACTCCTCACGGCTTGAATTTGGTTTCATAAGACGTCGCACATATCCGCACCTCGTGAATAGCCATTCCTTTGGACGAAAATAATCTTTACTTCCAGGAAACCCGGCATGTTTATCAAGGTATTCACGGGCTAACAATGTAACGGGGAGATCTACCAATGACGCCCCTTTATTTACCATACAACTCCACACATCAGTAGGAATAAACTTTAAAGAGTGCGATTCAACATCCTTCAAAGAAATCGTAGGGGTATGACAATCAAACTGCCTTTCTATTTCATCCTCAAATTCAAATCTTGCAGGAGACCCAATATCCCCACGAAACGCCTTTTCTTTAATAGCAAGGATCGAAAGCCCATCTTTCCACGGACACACCTTGTAGTTAGCAGGTACAATAAAATATCTGCGGAAAAGTTCTATCATCATAGGAGTATTAAGCGGATCATCACTTTCCATAAACAAATACAAATCGCCCCAAATTCTCTTCGGCATTAGGCCATTCCTCAACGGCTCAGAGAATGAATGACCACTGAAAGCAGTCGCTCCACGCCGAATCATTTCCAACTGCTTTGCTTCGGTCTCCTCAAAACCTCTAATTTCCCCTGATGGAAACAGCGCATACCGATATGGCATCAATCCCTCCACGCTCTTTTTATCCTTGGCAAACTCAACTTCGTCACTGAGGCAATAGCACCCCTGCGCAGCCTACGCTAGCTATCCAGATTGGTTCGCAAATAATAAATTATCAGCCTTCGGAACCCTATGAACCTGAAACCATAGGAGATTCCATGGACAACTTACGCAAGCAGCTCACCGATTTTCTGCCACCCATATTTGCAGCAACTGCTATTGATACCCTCACCGGCCATGCCGTCAGATGGCGGACTATTCAGAACATCAGAAGCCGTAACAAAAACTTACCACAGGAAGAACGCATCCCGGAGAAGTGCTTCCTCAAAGCAGGTGGCAGAAAGGTGCTTATCGCCCGGGAACCGTTTCTGGACTGGTGGCTGGGCCAGTTGCTCAAAGAAAACCCGCACATGGCAGAGTAATCCTGACAACAATTACCCCAAGGCAGAGCTTGGTTTGAGCAAAATCTTTCCTGAGTAATTCAGGCTGAAGAGACTTAGCCAAATCAGGTAAAATAGTAATAAGATTAATAGATAGAGGAACATACTCTATCTTAATGGAGCTATACATGACCTACTATAACAATGACTATATCAGTGAGATAAAAGACACCATAGAACGAGTAGTTATTCATAGCAGCACAAGCAGGAGTAAGAACCTGATAATAAGATTAGACTTCACTTACCCCGAAGGCATAAATTACCCCGATGACAACAACGCCTTCACTAAGTTTTTAAATTCATTCATCAAGAATTGCACACGCAAAGGCCTTACCCCTTATTACGTCTGGGTAAGAGAACAATCGATGAATTCCATAGCTGGCAAGCACCATTTCCACCTAGTCCTGTTCCTTGATGGCAATATCATTCAGAACCCACACAAAATTTACCAGAAAGCGACCGAGCTCTGGGGGATGACCGTAGGTCATTCAGCAGCAGGCTTAGTTCACTTGTGCTCGCACCATCTGGAGACCCAGTACATCAATACTGCAATCCAAATACGCAGGAACTCTCCAGATTTCGAGCAGACGTTGAATGAAGCAAACAAATGGATACAGTACTTGTCAAAGTCGTACAGCAAAGAGGGCTACCCGCATAAAGTGAAACGGTATGGTGCATCCCAAGTTCCTGCGATTCAGCAAAACGCCGCCCTTACAGGCCCCACAATTACCACGGGCATGTGTTTCTAAGCCTTATTCGGCATGGCAACCAAGCCCAAATAAAAAATATTCCCGACCACGATAATATAAGAACTTAACACTTAAACCCTAGGAAACCATGATGATCAACCCAGTTTACATATACACTGATGGCTCATGCCTCGGAAATCAGTTCAAAAACGCTTGCGGTGGATATGGAGCCGTCGTCCAAGTCAACGGAGAAACACTGGAACTCTCCCAGAGCTACCACGACACAAGCAATAACCGGATGGAACTCAGAGCAGTCATTGCAAGCCTTAAAACTGTCTGCACGCCCAGTGAAATAGTTATCTTCTCCGATTCAAAGTATGTAACGGATGCTTTTGGTCAGGGCTGGATTAACGGATGGACAGCTAGGGGGTGGCGGAAAGCAAACGGCAAGCCGGTAGAGAATCAGGACCTGTGGAAGGAACTGCTTGAACTGCTCCACGGACACCACGTAGTCTGGGAATGGGTCAAAGGACACAGTGACAACGCTTTTAATGAACGCGCAGATGTGCTGGCCAAAATGGCTACGGCAAGCGATAATCCACTCTGCGACGTTGGTCATACTGCTGTCAACATAGTCAGCATATACTAAGCGAAATGTGCGCCTTCCCAGCTGTAGCGATATGGTTGGGGAGGGGCATATGTAAGCTACTGCGCTCACACACCAAAATCACATGTATGAAAAATTCCAAATAACGCTGCGATTTCTATTCAAATACTGCGACCGCAAAATCAATGACTACGCACCTGAAAAACATAGGGACTAACTGACTCCCATATCCCTACAAAAGGAGGGCGAAAGCAGTGGGCTTCAACACTACAAATAACGATAGCCGAGTAGCATAAAATACCTGGCATCGACCCGACATATCCCCGCCCTTAATAATCCAACCGCCACTCAACCGCCCGGTTGAGCTTTATGCGCAATTGTTCCCAGTTAGGAGAGACTTGCGATAGCAAACGATAATATTTACGGGAATGATTCTTGATCTTCAGGTGACACAGCTCATGAAGGATTACGTACTCGATACAATCTTTGGGAGCTGCGATGAGCTCTGGATTCAGAATGACGGTTCCGTCCTTGGTACAACTTCCCCATCGCTTTTTCATGCGTAGTAAACGCCACGGAGGTGAATCGACGATGCCTATCCTTGCAGATCTCGCTACACATACTTTCATTAGCGAATCGAACACGCTTTGTGCCTTTGAACGTAACCACGCCTGAACCAAAGATTCCACAACGTCAGTGTCATCTTCTGCCTGAATTGAAACTTCAAGGAAGGAACCGATCAATTTAGCAGAGCGGATATCGCCTTCTCTGACCTTCAGCCGGTAGTGACGACCCAAATATGCTAAGCTTTCTCCGGAGATGTATTGCCGGGCTGGAATGGCTGGTGGGTAAGAAGCGAACTGCCTCTTCTGCTTGAGTATCCACGCCCCTTTGCGTTTAACCTTTTCCGCAACCTCAGCTTCGGTCGCATCAAGCGGAGCATAGGTCACAACAGAGCCATCAGGGAAAACATGGATAGCCAAGGTCTTCCGGTTTGCGGGACGAATGGAGAATTCTATCTGTGTTGTGCCAAACAGCACTGAGCGAAGTATAGGCAAATCAGTCAAGATCACGTCTTTGGGCGACGAGCAGCAGCTTGTCGATTATGTTGTCTATGGATTCATCCGGGATATCTATTCCATGAATCTCTGAGCCTTCATAAAGTACATCTTCGATATCATTCATCATATTGTTTTTGATGTCGACATTGGAGCTCCAGTCACGAATCTTTTTGGGTGCGATGGCCTCATCGATCTGCAATGCCATCTCGGCAATGTATGCCTCAGCATCTTCTGGTATGCCGAGCATGTCCCCGATAACCCCGAAATATGCAATCGCGTCGTCCCGTCCCCTCAATACACCCGGAACATTGCTTCTTTCCCCAGTCTGTACTTCCAACAAATTATGCATCTTGCTGAGGTATTCCGCATCGGAAAGGCGTTTCGCCCGGTGATTGATGATCATTTCCTGAATGATCTCGGAGAGTCTCCGGTACATTGTCGGGTCTTCATCCATTTTGACGGTGATAGTTTTCTTGACTCGGGCGGCTATGTGGTCCGCTTTGGCCGCATCGCCCTCAATCAAATCAAGCTGCCGCTCAAAATCATCCACCGCAAAAATATCAACAGGAGCCACGACCTCCCGTACAGCGTCAGCACCGATATGCTTGTTGACCATGTTCTTGAGCTGCTGCTCGTAAGCTGAATAATTGACGGATTCACCAAAACGATGTTTCACGGCATTGCGCAGGTTGAGGAATTCTTTCAGATCATTCTTGTACCGGCTGATCGTCTTCTCCGGTGTAGTTTCCAGAAACCGGACATTGGACAAGGCCAGCTGAAGAGTATTGGCGAAGAGCTTGAGTGCTTCATAAAACTGTTCACGGATATCCTCCGGTTCCAGCGTAAGCTGCATGCTCTCGATGTCAGCCTTGTTCCCGACCTCTTTGAAAATCTCCCAGACGTTGGCATGACGGGCCTTAAGCTGTTCGATTTCACGGCTTACGTCGATAATGGTATTTTCAATGTCTGCCCGGTCAAACCCTTCCTTCTCCAAGGCCGCATATGTGTCGATGGCCTCGTTCAAGGCACCGAAGATGCCTCGGTAGTCCACCACCAGCCCATATTCCTTCCCGTCCCACAGCCGGTTCACCCTCGCTATGGCCTGAAGGATATTGTGCTCTTTAAGATTTTTGTCGAGATACAGAACGCTGTTGCGGGGAGCATCGAACCCGGTCAGTAGTTTGTCGATAACGATTAATATTTCAGGATCATCGCTGTTGTTGAATGAACTGATCAAACTGTCCTGGTACTGCTTCTCATTGCCATAGCGAGTCATCATGTCATTCCAGAAAACTTGAACCTCGGGAATTTTGGAAGCATCGGTGGAAGTATTGCCTTCGCGGCTGTCCGGAGTTGACATGACAACTGCCACGGATACTTCGCCCTGATCCTCAAAACACTTCAGATAGGCCAATGCCGCTTCCCTGCTGGAAACAGCAAACTGTGCTTTCTTTCCGGTCCCCTTACAGAACTGCTTGTAATGTTGAGCGATATCGTAAGCGATCTCCGCAATACGGGCATCGGCAGAGAAGAGCTGCTCAGCCTGCTTGAATTTCTTCTTCAGGTCACTTTTCTGCTCAGGGTTCAAATCATCAGTGATGCGGTCGAACCATTTATCCAGCTCGGCATCACCGCCATGCAGTTCACTCATGCGGCCTTCATATCGAAGAGGCGCGACAGCCCGATCCTGCACGGCCTGATTCATGGTGTACTTATGGATAAACCCGCCGAAGGTCTCAGCGGTGCTCTTTTCCTTCTTGAGCAAGGGAGTTCCGGTGAAGCCGATATAGCAAGCGTTGGGAAATACAACACGCATCTTTGCATGGCTTTGACCATAATTGCTGCGGTGACTCTCATCCACCAGCACGAAGATGTTCCGATCCTCATCTTTGGTGCGCTTATTGGCTACGGTCTCAAATTTGTCGATTATGGTAGTAATGACCGAGGCGCGTCCGCCGGAGATGAGCTTCAGTAAATGTTCCCCGGTAGTGGCCTGAACAACATCCTTACCGCAGGCATTGAACGTCTTTGAAATCTGATTATCCAAGTCCACACGGTCGGTAACGATAATGACTTTGGGATTCTGGATACGGGGATCGAGCGTAAGAGCCTTGGCAAGCATGACCATCGTCAAAGATTTACCGGAACCGGTTGTGTGCCAGATCACTCCCCCCTTGCGGCGGCTGTCACCCTTCACATCGGTAACGCGATTTATCGTGGCCTGAACCGCGAAATATTGTTGGTAACGGGCAACCTTCTTGATTCGGTTATCGTAGACGATAAATCCATAGACAATTTGTAACAGCCGCTCCGGTCGAAGCAGAGCGTGGATAGTTTTATCCTGCGGCGTGGGTGTCCGCTGTCCAGAACTCAAAATCCGTTCAAGAGCTTCCCGCTGCTCTTCGGTTGCATCCTGTAAAAGCCGTACTTTCTGTTCCTCGCTCAAGGCCGTATTGATGAGTGATTCCAATACGGTATTCTGAGCTTCCCCATCTTCTTCTTTCCAGACAGCCCAGAACTTTTCATCAGTATCCGTGGTGGCGTACATTGCTTTGTTCTGGCAGACAGAAAGAAGCAACTGGCTATACACATACAGTTCCGGCACCTCATCCACACGCTGATTACGCAGGTGCTGGCTGATACCTTCCTTGATGGAGTCCCGCTTATCCGGGCGTTTACACTCGATAATGACAACGGGGATGCCGTTAATGAAAAGCACAATATCCGGCCTGCGCACGGAATTGGAATGACGCCGCTCAAATTCGAATTCGTCGCTCACATGGTAAACGTTGTTTTCCGGGTGTTCCCAATCAATGAACTTCAGAGAATGACTCTTCACATAGCCGTCGATGGTCTGCTCCAAGCTTATGCCGAGAGTCAGAAGGTCGTAGATCTGTTCGCTGGTGGTGATCAGGCTGTCAAATGGAATCTGGGCGACTTCGCGAATGGCTCGGGCAATGTTGGCGTCCGAGAATTCATACTCCTGTCCCTTGAACGTGATGGAATTCATGCGCCGTAATTGGCTATTCAGGATATCCAGCAGAACAGGCATGGATTTGCGGCCACCGCGCATGGTCAATGCTTTTGCTGGAGATAGATACTCGTAACCGAGCTGCTCAAGGAGGATCAGTGCCGGGGCGTGGGAGGATGCGTATTCTTTGAAGTCGATATCCATGATTAACCTACGTTCTGTGTTGATGGAACATCGTAAATATTGTGGCTCAATTCTGAATACAACCGGAAATCATTCAACAGCTTGAATAAATCAGCCATTTTATCTTCTGTAGGGATTATCTTACCGTTGTCATCAACTTGAATACCCCAACCACGCTCTTCATTCTTTGCTTTGAGCCTATTCATAAACACTTCTTCTTTATAGAAGCCCTTATCCAGAATTGATGAGATGGACCGTAAGTACCTCATGTCTTCGCCAACAAATTCCTTGATAGAATCCACGGAGCTAAACACCTCAGATTCTTCCAAGTCTGTGATGGCGACATCTCTCCGATCGATCATGCTATCTTTGTAATTCATTGCAGATTCAAAACTCTTCTTGTCTGCAATAAACACCGTGTCATCGTAGCAAATAAAATCGACGCTCTTGTAAATTTGGAATACGGCTTCTTGAGAGATACCAATCATGCACTCTCCATCAAATATAACCCATCTGCCGGACTTAACCTTTGACGTTTTCCAAGATGCTGCTGTCTTCTTGAACGCGTAAAGGACATTGTCTCCAGATTGCAACTTGATGACATACCCCGCAGCGTTCAGAAGTTCTTTCTCATCACTGACCTGACATTCACTACCTGGCACGCTCATCTTTTCGATAATAAGCGGCATATTGGTATCTTCAGCGTCTACTTTCAGAAGACAGAATTCATCTGGGTTACAAACATAGTCATAGTCCAGTTCATCCTTTTGACCTTCAACAACATCTGTCACAACGCTAACTAATTGATCTTCCAGGTTGAAGTCAGACTCTGCTTCGCCAGAGACTTCTACCCAACGGGCAGTATATTTGGCTTGGCGTTGCTGCACTCTCTTCTTAACCACCCACAGGGCTGCGGTTGCATTCTCAAAGGGGAAATTCTGGAGGTCTTGGAGCGATTTCATTGACAGGTCTCCTTAGTTGATTTTCTTGGTTACAATTGGCAAGGACGCAAGCATAAGCAGGCGATATCTATCTTCAGGGACGAGGTCTTCTTTGGAAAGTATCCGGGCAGAACGGGTGCAGTTATTTACCTCATAATCAACGTCATAAAGACTGTATCCAAGAACAGCGAGAATAGGATTCATAAATAACTGCTTCGACTTGTAAGTCAGAATAAACATAAAGAGCATAAAACAAAGAAATCCAGCTACCTTAGGCCAGTCTCCCAAGTCGACACCGATAAATGCCACCATATATGGAACGGTGTAGTTCATCAGGTCTGTTGGATTCTTAAGGGACTTATTTACCTTGATGTTCTCGCCACCAGAGATCCTATTCATTACAAAACGAAGAAAGAAAATGCTCACGAAGCATATGAAGGCAATTGATAAGGATACTCCAGGGTTATGCAATAGCCCCAGTATCCCCATGACAATAGTCTTTATTGTCACCCATGGTTCAACTGGTAACAACTTTAAAAGAGCGATGACTTTGCTAAAGGATAGCCGGGCCACTGCAGCAGAATTGATATTCTGGACCAGCAACACCAGAGATAAAGGAAAATAGGAGCTCGCGAAGATGGTAATCGCGGCCCAAAGTCGCCAGTTTCTACTCATTTCTATCTCCTTTTCCCCGCATGTTAACGGCCTGATGTTACAGCATCAGACCGTTCTGTGGTCCTCAGCTATTGTTATAGCTTTTACCCTTTCGGCGGATACGGATCATTACCGTAACTGCGCTTGTCACGAATCTTGCCATTCTTACCGTGGATGCTGACCTCCAGACCTTCCCGCCGACCCTGCTCAGCAGCACGGCCTATGGCTTCTGCTTGAGTGTCAGTCCGAAAAGATGCTCGCTTGGCACCTGGCTTTTTACCTTGCCAGCCGCCGTCTGGGTGCTCTGTGATGTGCATGTCCTTGTCACTCATACCTATCACCTCCTTTACTCATTTATATTTATCAAGAGGTTAAGCCCTTGAGATGAGTCATGGTTTCCGTTCTGCAATTACGCAGGTTTGGTGTTCACCCGCACCTTACCAGTCAGCAACTGCTGCATCAGTCCTTTCTTCTGCTCTTTGAGAGTCGCCAATCTTGCACGCTCAAGTTTGATTTCTCGGTCCGCTTTGTCCAATATAGTTGCAATTTCTTTCTGCTGCTCTACTGGAGGGTATGGTAGTCGCATAAATGAAAAATCGTTATAGCTAATCTGCTTCCCATCGCGAATACCAATAACAGCAACTGCTAATCTTCCTATAAACTCGTATGATTTAAAGTAATGCTTGTAGAATCCATCTTCGATCGGACGCTTTGAGCGAATTACGTGGTAAGCAGGGCTAACAGTGCCCCGTAGCTCAGAATATTCCAGGCCTCCCTGAAATGAACGAAGACTAATGACGAAGTCACCTGATTCTACCAACTTATATGTGTGGGTGTTGCTCTTTGACATATTGATTTTGCGTTCCAAATCATCTCGGAAGACAACACCTTGATCTTGCGTAACGGATAGAACAGGCTCATCGGGAAAGCCCTTAACTGAAATGTTTTTAAACACTTCCTCCGCCTTAGGGAATTCCCATTCTGCCCCAAACCGCACCCGCCCCGTCAGCAGCTTCTGCATGAGCCCTTTCTTGCGGCGTTCCTTGGCCTCGATGAGGGCCTCGGTCTTCTCGATGGCTCGGTCCCAGGTGGAGAGGATCTCAACGATCTTACTTTGTTCGTCCGCAGGCGGGATGGGAATTGCTGTTTCACCAATCAGGTCTGTATTCAAATTCGGTTGCCCAAGTCCAGGCGCAACTTTAGTTCGGAAGTATTCAGTCTTCGAGTTTAGGAAGTAATAGAGATACCTTTTACTGCATCGTTTAATTGAAAGTATTGCGGCAATTCCATCATTTGCACCTGCTTCAATTAAGGATATTTTCGCGACCCCAAGAGTTGCTCCGCTGTTCGTAAGAAGCAAGGTCCCCTCAGGGAGAATCCTAGTCTTTTTAGACCCAGCTTCAGTTAACATAGAGGCTGTACTTGTAAGATGCATGTCGTTATCTTTAGTTACATCTCCAACAGTAATCCAAGGAATGAAATCTCCATTGAAGTACTTAGGACTCCCAGCAGGTCTGGGTGAAGCACCTCGCACCACATTGGCAATTTTATTCAGTAACGCAGCATCCCATTCATCAGGCATGATACTTCCTATTGTCTTGAACGGACAAGTTTTCCACCCTACAGGAATGCTCATACCCCACCATCCTTCTTCTTAATCGCCTTCAAAGCCCTATCAAAATCAGACTCAATACGCTGAGTCCTATTAAACTTTTCATACTCAGCACGGGCCTTAGCATCGGTCTGCTTTCGGGAAACAGATCCGTACCCTTCCAGAACCTGATACTCGTTGAACTCCAGAAAGCGATTCACGCTGTCAGCAAAGGCCTTCATGGTAAAGGTCGTGCGGCTCTCGATGATGCGCTCAATGTAATCGAAGAAGCTGGATACGGTGCGCTCCAATTTCTTGATTTCATCCTCGGCCAGATAATTCTTCCCGACCTTGGTGTCGGAAAGCAAAACCCGGCCATCCGGGGCGTTCTTGTAAGTTTGCAGCCCCATAAGCGGTTTATCCGAATCAGCCCTGTGAAACTGAATCTCGCTGGCGGTCTGCCCGGTAATGGCAAAGTGAAATTTATCCTGCACATGGGCGTAGAACTTCTGCGTGACATCCGAGCGCGGATCATAGTCGATGCTGCACTCGGCAAAGATGTCGGTTATCTGCTGGTATATGCGCCGTTCACTGGCTCGAATGGAACGGACTCTTTCCAGTAACTCGCGGAAATAGTCCTTACCGAAGTGGCGACCGTTCTTTAAACGTTCGTCATCCATGGCAAAGCCTTTGATTATATATTCCTTAAGCAGAGCCGTGGCCCAGATGCGAAACTGGGTTGCTTTGGACGAGTTAACCCGGTAGCCAACGGAGATGATGGCATCCAGATTGTAATACTTTGTCTTGTAATTCTTACCGTCTGCGGCAGTTGTTTCCAAAATGGAAACAACTGAATCTTCGTCCAGTTCTCCACTATCAAAGATGTTCTTGAAGTGTTTGGATATGGCCGGAACGTTTACATCGAACAACTCCGCGATCCTCTTTTGAGGCAGCCAGATATTCTCATTGTGCAGGAACACCTCCACGGACACTTTACCGCCCGGAGCCGTGTACAACAGGAACTCCGTGGTCTGGTCCATTGGGGATAGTTTCTTATCGTCATCGGCCACTAGAGCACCCCCAGTTCCTTGAGATAACCGGCCATTTCATCGCGCACGCCCGCCAGTTCCTTTTCGATATCGTCGATTTCCTTCTGAACGTCAGCGATCACGATCTCTTCCTCTTCTTCAAAGGTATCCACGTAGCGGGGAATATTGAGGTTGAAATCGTTCTCTTTGATCTCGTCAAAACCGGCCATGTACGCATACTTGTCCACATTCTCACGGGTCTTGTAAGTATCCACAATGCGCTGGATATCCTGCGGACGCAGCTTGTTCTGATTCTTGCCGTCCGCATATTCCCGGCTGGCATCAATAAACAGAACCTCTTTGACTGTACGGTTCCGTTTGAACATAAGAATCGCCGCCGGTATGCCGGTTCCAAAGAAAAGATTAGCTGGCAGACCGATTACGGTGTCCAAAAGATTCTCTTCTATAAGCTGCTTCCTGATTTTACCTTCCGCACCGCCACGGAAAAGGACTCCATGCGGCACAACCACACCGACCCGGCCTGATTCCAGAGTGGTGGTCTCGATCATGTGAGAGATGAAAGCATAGTCAGCCTTGGACTTTGGCGGCAATCCCCGATGGAAACGGTTAAACGAATCACTCTGGGCAGTATTATATCCCCACTTATCCAATGAGAAAGGCGGGTTGGCTACCACGACTTCAAACTTCATCGTGGTATCGTCTTCCAAAAGCTTTGGATCACGCAGGGTGTCTCCCCATTCAATACGGGCACGGTCCATGCCGTGCAGGAACATGTTCATCTTGGCCAAGGCCCAGGTCTCGCCATTGATCTCCTGCCCGTACAGGGAGAAATCATCAGAATCCTTGAGAACTCTGTTTCCGCATTTGATTAGCAGAGAACCGGAACCACAGGCCGGGTCACCGATACGCTCCCCCGGCTGGGGATCGACCAGTTCAGCTATCAATTCGGAGACCTCGGGCGGGGTGTAAAACTCTCCGGCCTTTTTGCCGGCACCTGCGGCGAAATTTGCAATGAGATATTCGTATGCATTACCAATGACATCGAGATTCCCGATACGTGAAGGCCTCAGGTCAAGCCTGGGATCGTTGAGGTCTTCCAGAAAAATTTTCAAACGGCTGTTGCGATCCTTGGTCTTTCCGAGGTTATATTCGGAATTGTAATCTATATTACGAAATACTCCCTGAAGTTTGGCCCGGTTCGCATCTTCGATCCTTTCCAGGGTGGTATTGATTACCTCGCCCACGTTTGCGGCGTTACGCTGGTCAAACAGATCGTAGAAGGTGCAACCCTTCGGCATGACAAACCGCTCTCTGGAGAGCCTACGCTGGATGCGTTCCTCGTTATCCTTGTACTGCTCTTTCAGCTCGTCATAACGCTCCCGGTATACATCCGAGATGTACTTCACAAACAACATGGCAAGAATGTAGTCTTTATACTGATTGGCATTAAGGATGCCCCGGAAGGTGTCACATGCCTTAAAGAGAATGTCGTTGATCTCTTTCTGGCTGACCTGTGCTGTTGTCATTTATATCTCCGTTATTTGGAAGTTCTGGATGCGGTATCCAGTAGACTGGAGACCAATAATTCATGTCGTTCAAGTAGACGTTCTGTAAGTTCCCGTTCGCGCAGACTACACCGATAAACCTTGGCGATAAGGGCTTGCCGGTCCAGACTGGGAACATCGACTGGCAAGTCATCAAGAGTCTTTCTCGTTATATGAGGCAATGCCGTACCTGCTGCGCACTGTGAATAATATCGCTGGGCTCTGCGGCTATTCAGGAACCAGTTCAGATATTCAGGTAATATTCTGTCTTGATCTGCTTGGATAATAAAAAAGTGCGGGGCCGCGACGACCCTGTCTAAAGGTTTATCCACGTATGCACCAAAGAACCGCATCCCGCGATTAACAAAGAGAATATCGCCCTGCTTCAGGAAGGTCGGCTGTCTGCGTCCAGTGCTGACAATCTTCGGCAGCTTAGCCATGTTAACACCGGCTACAGGATCAACATTCTTAAGCTGCACAACCGAAATATCACCATCTGGATCATCTTCGATCCTGCCTCGCAATGGGTGCCCTGCAATGAGCTTGGCTAACTTTGCCAATCTGATCTGATTAGATTTTTTATGCACCAAAGCATTTGTTGTTTTAGTCTGCATGACATACCAATAAGATTAAGCCCAGCGCGTGTCAAGTGCATCTTTGCATTTGTTGTTAACAAAATACCCCTAACATACTCGACAAGATTAAGGCTAATTGTACCGGAAGAGATGCGGAGATCCTCATAAATGGGGCAAATATGGAACAGGAGACTGCGGCCAGGGCCGCAGCCTCTCATGCTCACTTATCTTGTATTCTTCCCTTTGAATCTCAAATTGGCAGCAGATAGCAAATCAATTCGTGGTTCAAAACTTGACGATTAAGCCCCTGTAAAACATAGGGGTTATCCACCCTTCTCATCCTTCGAGAACTTAACTGAAGGGGGTAGGCCAGCGACGGCACTTTTGCCCTACTCAAAGGCATTCAATACAGTGGTATCGCTACAAGTAAATTTCGCGGTCTCTATTGAACCAACCACCCTATTTGCTGCTGCGCTCCTCCCAAGTCTCAAGCACGAAAGTTACTAAGGTGTGTGCAGCATGAACAGCAAGCCGCACATGCCTTGGCCGAAGGTTGTACCGAGTTCCATTGCTACGACCGTGAGCTGATCCAGCATGAGTTCGCAACGCGCCCAGTCCCGTAACTATGGAACCAGTCCCGGTAATGATCTTCCTGAGGTCATTATCTTCAAGGGAACTTGGATCAAAACCGAGATGCTTCCTGACGACTTCCCACAATGTGCTGATAGTTTCCTTATTCGGTAACGTAAGATCGTCATGGGCATCGATGTACACTTTGCACAAGGATTCGACGATCGCACATGCCCCCGTCAGTGCTGCCGGAGGATCAACCTCGATATTTTCCATGGTACGCTTGAATTCATCATCAATAGCAGCGTGATCATAATTGCGTAGTCGTTCTTCAAGATCTTGCGTTGCTCCCGTGCTTCCGGCATTACGAATGACTCCACCACTGAAATAGCTGTACCCATACTTCCCAAGGCAAGTCTTCATCACCTCTCGTTCCTTGAGCCATTGCTTATTCTGCTCAGTCGGATCATAGCCGAAAGGCTCTGGCTCCGACATCTCACGTTCCATAAAATCCTCAATAAGCTTGCCGAGGACGAGAAAAGGATCAACGCCATCTACCTTGTTGCACCGAACCAACCACGTTTTGATCTTGGCAGGCTTACTTCCATCGGGCGGTTCTCCCGGTGCATCGGCATACATAAACTGTGTATCCAGCTGATCATGGGAGTAGAAGTTGTAAAGGAGGTCGGCAACGGTAGCGATAATGGGAGACGGAAGATTGTTGCTCATTCGTGCGTATCCTAGTTGGTGTTGTTCTATTATTAGGGCTCCAAAATAGATACACCCCAAAGCAAAAACAAGCAAAACATCGATAGGCATACGTTCGCGGATAGCTATATCTGCGGCGGCGTTATCAGCATTCTCGGCGATTAGTCCGGAAGAGAGGCGTAGTCCAGCTGTAAAGTTTCCCAGCTTAAAACCCTGCAAGCTATGCGCACTAAATAAAATAGAAAGACCGCATATGAATCCATATGCGGTCTCAGATTGATGACAAAGTCCTCGCCTTTTGGCGGGGACTTTTTTATATTATTTGCATGTTAAAAAA
>NZ_AUCX01000026.1 GCF_000429985.1 Maridesulfovibrio bastinii DSM 16055 | reverse complement strand
CCGGCAGAGCGAAGCCTGCGTGCGAGCCCAAAACCAGTCGGTCCAGCCTCATAGCACACAGCTGAAATATATATGCGAAGTGATGCCAGTCTGTTGGTAATAGCTTCAACATCAGCTGGAGTCGTCCAGCTCTCAACCATTCCATCTGCTCTAAGCAAGGCCACACTAAAACTACGTTTATGTACATCAATACCTACGAAAAAACGTTGACTTTGAAAGCCTTCCACAAACCTACTAATTGATGATATTGTAAGTCTAGCCATGTCAGCCCTCCTTGTGAGTTTCGCTTTTACTGGTATTCTACCAGATTAAACCCGGGAGTGCTGACATGGTATTTTTATTGTCCCATGTCTGTCTGTCCGTAGCTAGAGAATAGTGTTGGTTAGTAATTTTGTGTGAAGGTCTGCTATTTAAAGTTCATGGGTCATTGTATAGTAATGTTTCATTGTGGAACACTAAAACCTATTTAGAATTATACTAGGAATATATTAATTGTATTAATGCTTCTGTGGCATAATTTTTTATATTGTAAGTTGATCAATTTTTATTCAGAAAATGTATTTTAATACTGTCCATAGAAAGTAATAATGCAACTTAGGTTTAAAATAGTAATTTATAAGAATTTTTATTTATAAAATTTTTTATTGCTTTGAATATGAATCATATTTTTTACTATGTGAAAAAAATAATTAGTTTTTCCTGTTGACATACTCAATAAAAGTATAGTTTGACCATTGTCAGGAGGACTATTATGGAATTTGAAATTGATTTTGTTATCGGACTTGGCTTTTTTATGGTCGTCTCAATATGTTTAATGCTTGGTGCAAAAATATTAAACTCAGCTTCGCCGGAAGCGCAGGAGTCAGAAAACCGCAAATCTGGTTTTTTCAAAAAGTTAATGTCTGCTGATGAAGATTTTTATTGCTTTTTCCATAAGAACACTCTCTACAAAAAGTAATTATCTTATTGATCAGTTTTTAATAATTTTAGCCTGTCTTTAGTGATCGTTTTTTTACGAGAAGATTGTATAAATATTTGCATACGGTTCTTTATATAGAAAAGGCCGAATCCTTTAAAGGATTCGGCCTTTTCTGTTTCGGTGCACTTGAAGGTGTTTTATGCAGGGTCGTTTATCGGTTTATGGTTGATGACATACTTAAAGATAAAGATGCCAAAAGCCAGAACCGCAGCGATAATTCCTGCAATCAGTGAGATATTGTAATCAAGGTTGAAACCTATTTTAGCCATGCATATGAAGCTGACGCAGACTGCGGTCATAAATGTTGCCGGAATGGTTGCAATCCAGTGCATTTTTTCACGCTGTGCAAGGTATACTGCGGCAGTCCAGAGGACCAGCATTGCCAGTGTCTGGTTAGCAAAACCAAAGTAACGCCAGATTGTTGAGAAGTTCTGGGTTGAAATTATGTAACCGAGGACGAACAGTGGAACTGCAATTACAAGACGCTTAATTGTCGACTTCTGGTCCACATTGAAACTTTCAGCAACAATAAGTCTGGTTGAACGGAAAGCTGTATCACCACTTGTAATAGGGAGAACAATTACCGCGATGACGGCAAGAAAGCCTCCGACCTGTCCGAGAAGGGTTTTAGAAACTTCTGCGACAACAGCTGCAGGGGTTCCAGCTGTTACAACTGCGTTAAGAGCTTCAGGTGAGTTGTAGAAAGAAAGTCCGAGAGTACACCAGATGAGTCCGATAATACCTTCGATGATCATTGAACCATAGAAAACGGAGCGTCCTTCACGTTCATTTTTAACACAACGTGCCATGAGCGGGGACTGTGTAGAATGGAATCCTGATATTGCTGCACATGAAAGTGTGATGAAAAGAAGCGGCCATACAGGTTTGTCTGCAGGGTGGGTATTAACTGCGAAATCAAGATTTGGAAGTATTGTATGATCTGAGAAGAACAGAGCAATAACAAGGGCTACTGTCATTGTAAGAAGGAGGACTCCGAGAATCGGGTAAAAACGTCCGATGATCTTATCAATGGGAAGAATTGTTGCCAGAAAATAATATGCGAAAATACATGCTACAAAAATACCGGAGTGGACGCCGGTGAGGCCTGTGAGCAGTTTTGCAGGGCTTAGAACAAAAACTACACCAACAAGCATAAGAAGGACGAATGAGAAGACTCTCATTACCTGACGGGCTGACATTCCGAGGTATTCTCCAACAACCTCAGGAACACTTGCTCCATTGTTTCTAAGTGAGAGCATTCCGCTGAAATAGTCATGAACGGCTCCGGCAAATATACATCCGAAGACGATCCAGAGCATTGCAACAGGTCCGTAAAGAGCACCGAGAATAGGACCAAAAATAGGTCCGATGCCTGCGATATCAAGAACCTGAATAAAGATGAGTTTCCATTTGGGCATCGGCATATAGTCGATACCGTCATTTATAGCATAGGCGGGTGTAGTGCGATTTTCATCAGGTGCAAATACTTTATCAACAAATGTTCCGTAAGTATAATAACCTATGATTAGTGCAGCCACACAGACAAAAAAGAAAAGCATAAACAAACCTCCGTAGAAAACTATTACCCCGTGGCGGGAATATTTCTAGTAGATTATTGTTTGTGACATTTTCTACACAATTTGCGTGAAATGACCTTTTGAATGCTTAAGTTGACTTATGTTCTGTTTTGTTGGCGATGAATTGAATTTTTCAATGCCGGAATGTGAAAATCAATTGACGTTCCCTGACCGGGAGAGCTTGTTATATTGAGAGTGTGCTGTGGGCCGTATATCTGCTCAAGCCTTGTCATACAGTTACGAACGCCTATTCCCTGTGATCTCGATTCCATGGCACTTTTAACCGTAGCATTATGGATCGTATTTTTATCCATACCTATACCATCATCGATTATTTCAATATCCAGCAACTCATCGTTCTTACGGGCTTTAATATGTATTGTGCCACCTTCCTCCTTAGAAAGAATTCCGTGGCGGACTGAATTTTCAACAAGTGGCTGAATGATAAGAGGAGGTATTGGCCATTCAAGGCATTCTTCTTCGATGTCCAGTACAACATTTATTCTGTCCCCGAATCTGGCCTGTTCAATGGCCAGATAGCTTTTAAGCTGTTCAAGTTCTTCGGAGAGCGGAACATATCCTCTACTCAAATCAAGATTGCGGCGCATATACGAAGAAAGATCCTGAAGCAGATTTCTGGCTTTTTCAGAATCTGTTCTACAGAAAGAGGTTATTGTATTCAACGAATTGAAAAGGAAATGGGGGTTTATTTGAGAGTGAAGTCTTCTTATTTCTGCATGGGCAAGCATCTGTTCCTTGATTTGAATATCCTCAAGTTCAAGCTGGGTTGAAAAAAGGTTTCCAAGCCCTTTGGCAAGCTCTTGGAGGGTCACATTGAGTGGCATGTCCTTTGTTCCATAAAATTTTAGTGTGCCAACAATTTTTCCGCCTTTATTAAGAGGGACAACCATTGCGGAAGTGAGCGGACAGTATTTTTCCTCACATCTGATAGCTTCTTTACTGTTTAGATATAATGATACTCCGCGTTCAAGTACTTCGTGAGTTGACTCTGTCCTTATTTTGCATCCCGGAAGATGATGATCATCTCCGGCCCCGACATGCGCCAGAACATTTCGTGAATCTGTTACGGCTACAGCAGCTACTCCCACTCTTGTTTTGATTATGGCTGCCATAGCTTCAGCTGATTCAATTGTTAGTCCCGAGCGCAGGTAGCTGACTGTATGGTTTGCTATATCAAGTATTTTTTGAGCATGAACGGAATCACGTCTTTCCCTGTCTCTGGAAAAGATATTTATAATTTCAACAAACAGCCCCGAACCTATGGTATTTATTATGATCATTGGAGGAGCTATCAGTTTTACAAGATTAATGGCTTCGCTGTATGGCCTTGAAAGAATAAGTATAAGGCACATGTGCAGGGTTTCACCAAGCAGGGCCAGTGTGCCGGCAACTTTCCAGCTTAAGGCCCGGGATGAAAAAAAAGTTCCGATATAGCCAGCAGCAAAACCTTCGATGGCTGTTGCAATTCCACATGGCCATGCACTGAATCCGTTTATATCCATAAGGATTCGGTGGCTTCCGGCTATAAGACCGGAACCGATCCCAACCAGTGGTCCTCCAAAGAGTCCTCCGGTGATGACAACCATTGCTCTGAGGTTTGCAACAGATTCAAAAACTGAGTTTCCAGTGTAAGTTCCAAGAATTCCGCAGGCTCCAAAAAATAAAGTCATCAGGAAGGTTCTTGAAGGGCCTTGCTCATGGGTAAAGCCTATTTTTTGTGCCGGAGTGAAGGTCATTACCAGAAAAACTCCGCCTACAAGAAGGCCGAATCTTTCTGCGAGAGTTAGTATTATTTCGTATGTATTCATTTAATTACAGTTCTATCGCAGATTTGAAATTTTTAACCCTGGCTTTACTGACAGTTATTTCTGTTTTTTCAAAATTGTTGAGAGTAAGTATATACTTACCATTAAACCAAGGCGCAAATGAACGGACAAAAGCAAGGTTTACAAGTTGGGATCTGTTTGCACGGAAAAATGCAAAATTATCAAGCCGTGATTCAAGTCTTTCAAGAGTTAAATCTGATTGGCAGGGGAGCTTATGTTTTTCGGTAATTGCAAATACTTTCCTTGATTCACAATCAAAATATAATATTTCTTCTGGATTGAGCAGAATGTTTCTGCCGGAGTGCTCTACGGTTATTCTTGAAATTCCGGGTTTCAATCCAACTTCAGCCAAAAGTTTCTGCAAAGATGCTGATGAAGTTTCTGCCTCGTCATTTTCTTCGATGCGCGATCTGACCCGATCGATAGATTTTAGCAGTCGATCCATGTGTACTGGCTTTAGTATATAATCGACGGCATTTTCTTCAAAAGCTTTGATAGCATATTCATCATATGCCGTAATGAATATTACAAGTGGGGTGAACGGGTCTTTCATTATTTCTGAAAGGACATGAAAACCGTCTTTGCCCGGCATCTGTATATCCAAAAAAACAAGATCCGGTTTTTTTTCACGAATAATATCAACCGCTTTACTGCTGTTTCCGGCCGTTCCAATAATTTGAATATCATTAACTGACGAAAGTAGGTATTTAAGTTCGTCTATGGCTGGAAGCTCATCATCAACTAAAATCGTTCTTATTATTTTATGTTCGTTACTCACGGCAACATATTAAAGGTTTGCATTTAATATTGGCAAGAGTGTTTTTTATATTGTTTTTTATTTAAATAAATTCAAGATATTAAATATATGTAGATTAACTGAATTACGGGCAGAGCAGGGTAGTGACAACTCCACCCGTAAATAGAATTAAATATTAAGCTGATTAAATCCAGTTCACATTTTAAATCCAGTTCACATTTGCTTTATTTCTAGGTGGAATCAATTTGTATTTCTGATTAGGTCTCCCAAGCATCATAGCTCCACCTATTTTGTGGTCAGCGGGAACTCCAAGAATTTTTTGAAGTTCACTATTTTGTCTGGCAGCAATTGTAACAAGCCCGCCCCAACAGACTCCATATTTTTTAGAAGTTGCTAAAAGTTCCATATAGGTTAGGGCAATAGCGCAATCGGTTTCAGTCCATAGATAGTTTTCTGGAGAATGTGCTATGGCAAGTGTAGGAGCTCCTCGTAAAACAACATCATATCCTGATTCGGCAGCTCTAAGATGATATGACCTTTTCGGATCTGTCGCGATCCATTCCAAAGTGAGTTTTTTAACTATTTCAAGTTTTTTAGGATCGAAAATTACTGTCCAAAAAATATTCTGGGAGTTTGAAGCCGTAGGCGCGCAACGAGCTATATCTATAATTTTTTCAATTTCCAGACGGTCAATAGGCTTGCGTTTGAAAATTCTAGTTGAGCGGCGAGATAGGAGAAGTGCTTCTAACGAACTCGGTTCGGGAATGTTTTCTGGTGTTCGTAAAAAAATATCTGTTTTGATCGTAGAGTGGGTTAAAGCTCCTTTTGGGCATATAGCAACGCAGTGACCACATTCTATGCAATTGTGCTCGTTCTCTTTGTCCGAATATGGAATGCCGTCATTTAGCTTAATGATATTAACCGGACAGACTTTAGTACATAATCCATCATGATTGCATTTATTGAGATCAACCGTAATTAGACTCATTTTATTCTCCTGTGATTAGTTTTAAAAAAAATTGGTATCACCGTGAGAAGTTTATAACAATCAGGCACATTAAAGTTACTAAGTATCCTTCAGGGAAGCTTGGATTGTGAATCATAACCTGGAGCTATAGTCCTGCATATTGTGGAGTAGCAGCGTCTTCAGCTGAAATGACTTGCAATCCTAAGGTCTAGAGTATATATAGCCAACTTTCCCAAGGCCGGAAGTCCTTTTTCGGCCAATATATATAGAGCGGAGAGGTAGCGAAGTCCGGCCGTAACGCGCTCGACTCGAAATCGAGTTATGGGAAACCATACGTGGGTTCGAATCCCACCCTCTCCGCCATTGCCTATTTAAACCCTCGGAATCATTGAAAGTGACCGGGGGTTTTATCTTTTCTGCTTCCCAACTGCTACACCAGAGTGCTACACTGGGGGACATGGAAGAGATGGCAAAACACCCACGAATGACGTTGAGGAAGGGAACCAGAAACTGGCAATTTAGAGCCAAAATTCCGGTCGATCTTCAAGAAGTATATGGCAAGAAAGAGATCACCTACAGCCTCCGAACAGCAAACTACCAGGAGGCCCTAGAAAAAACTCGTATTGCCTCAGTGAAGCTCGACCAAGAGTTTGCCGAGAAACGCCGCCAGAGGGACGCTGAGGCAGTCGATAAGCTGTCCGAGATCGAAGTTGAACGTATCACGGCTATATGGAGGCATGAGGCTCTTCAAGCCGATGAAGAATCGCGCATTAACGGTCTTTCTCCTACAGAATTTCAGTCATGGGATGACGCAATCACCTTTGCCTATGTCGAAGCAAGGGAAAGTCTCGCTACGGGAAATCTCAACAGAATTTCTGTAGAACTCGATGACCTCCTGGATCAGATCGGGATGAAGGTTGCCAAGGGAAGCGAAGTCTACAAACAACTGGCGTATGCCCTCCTGAAAGCCAAGGTGGAAACCCTGGAAGCTCTCAAGGCCCGGCATGAAGGAAGGGTTGTAAAGACCCCACCTGAATCAGCGTTACCCGTCACTGTCACCCCTATGGATACCGACAAGAATGACCCTACCATCACCCAGGTTCATGCAATGTGGGCCGAGGAACACCTTGCAGCAGATGGACCGGAGAAAACAGTCAAGGACTTCGGGACATACGTTCGTCGGTTCGTGGAGCTTCACGGCGATCTTCCTGTATCTCAAATTACGAAGAAGCATGTCCGAGACTACAAGGACGCCATGCTCAAGTATCCATCCCGGAGAGTGGGCAAGCTCAAGGACATGACGGTTCCACAGCTCCTGGAGTACGTCCGGGAACATCCAGACACCCCTGTCATATCCCCTCGCACTGTCAACGACAGAGCCTTAGGAGCAATCGGAGCTGTCCTCGGATGGGCAGAATCGAATGACTACATCGAGACTAATCCGGCATCAGGCGTGAAGGTCAAGGCCATGAAAGTGAAAAGGACCGCACGTCTCCCGTACTCCGTTGAAGACCTCAACACGATATTCCGTTTCCCGATCTACACCGAAAACGACAGACCCCAGGCAGGAGCGGGAGAAGCGGCCAAGTGGTTGCCCTTGCTTGCGGCTTTCACTGGCGCACGGCTGGAAGAACTCGGGCAATTAACACTGGATGACATTCGGGAAGATCAGAACATCAAATACCTGGATATGTCTACCTTGGACGAAGGGAAGCGCAGAAAGACGGAAAGCTCAAAACGCCGTGTCCCGATACACTCAAAGATCATAGAGCTTGGCTTCCTCGACTACGTGGAAGAAATCAAAAAATCAGGACGTAAACGTCTGTTCCCCTACCTCGCCTCTTCGGGAGAGAAACGCACAGCTTCATGGTCGAAGTGGTGGGGAAGATACGCCAGGAAGTATGGTGGATTCGACAAGCTCAAAGTCTTTCATAGCTTCCGTCACGCCTTCAAGGATGGGCTTCGTGAAGGTGGAGTCCAAGAGGAAGTCAGTGACGCTCTGACGGGCCACGCTCCGACCACAGAAGGCCGCAAGTATGGCGGCAATGGGTATCCCCTCAAGCGATTGAAGGAAGGCGTTGAAAAGCTCTGTTATCCTGGTCTGGAGATTGACCACTTGAAATCATAAAACGCCCATATTTTGATTCTGAGGCATTTTCTTTTGCCAGATTATAAACGACAAGAGAGGCCTGTGTAAAATGCGTCAGAAGCGAAATGTGAGCGAAATGCGGCGAACGTGTCCTGGCGGCTGTCACCGAGGAAGGCAAGGCGTACTTCTCGCCGCGCCATGTGTGCGATGCACTTGGTATTAGCTGGCCGACCCAACGTGTGAAGATCATGGAAGATCAGGTTCTTTCGACCTGCGTGTCGGAAATGAACACGCAGCTTCCCGGCTCCGGTCAGCGTCGGAAGTACACCATGCTCCCCATCGAGTACGCCAATGGCTGGCTGTTCACGATCAAGAAGGTTCGCCCTGAACTCCAGGCCAATTATCACTTGGCAAGATTGCATACAACACTGAAACTATTGACTTTATATTCTCAATCCTGCATATACTGACTCCAGTTTTCTTTACTCAAACTTCAAGATCAACTGGAGGTATACCATGCTAATTGAGTTCAAGAGCTTTATCTTTGAGATCACCCTTAACTGGCTCTACATCCAGGTTCCTTTCATCGGGGCTTTATTCGTCGGGAAGGGGCTTCCTACCGTGTTCGACTGGTGGTCGGAGGTAAAACAAACGAAGGCAATTTACGGATAGCGAAAGTCACATTATTACAGTGAGTTAAAATTAACCCTCACTAGTAAGAAGAATGAGGCCACGGAATTAAGGCCCACTAGTAAGAAGAAAGACCTCCCTCCCGATGGGAGAGGGGGATATAGGGGGTGAGGGTAAAGATAGATATACTAAAGAAATCTATAGATAACCTAAGGTGTAACCTATCTTACCTCTTCTCTAACCCCTTATCATAGAAACCTGTAGTAACCCTGTAGAATACACTGGTAGCCCTTCAGCTAGCTTCAGTGAATCCAGTGGACGACCACAGAACACCTACAGTAACCCCGTCACGATGGGAGTAGGTGGGAGCGAGGAACGAAAGCCCTTCACCCACTTACTCCCTCTTCCAGTGGCTCGTAAGAGCTGCGCCCATATTTCTCCTCCTCCTTTGGGTCAGTCTCTGGTTCCAGGGTAGCTCCCCTGGCAGAGTCATAGGCCCACTGTCTCCCGTCTTGTGTCTGCGAGTCATGGGAGCGGTGGGCCTTTAATTTCCTTCATGTTCCTCTCCTCCCGCCCTTACGTGTCTCCTCCCTCATCGTGGGGCATCAGGCAGGGCAGTCTTCAAACATGGGCTGTCCTGCCTCTTTTTATCGAATGTGCGCCTTTTCAACACTACATACAGGAGTTTCATCATGTCCAAGAACACCAAGCACAATGACGCATTGAAGATCGAAAACAATCAGCCCCAGGTCCGTTTGAAAGGTTCCGGCAGAAACCGGAAGTACGGCTTCTGCACAACCCCGGAGCTTGAAGCAGACCTGGAGTTCATCCGCAACTGGTACGGCGATAAGATGAGTGGTCGTTCCGTGTCGCCCTCCGTGGTCGTTCGTCGTTCTCTCGTAATCCTTGCCGACCATCTCAGAAACCTCCAGCCCGGAGACGAGTCAGACCGAGAACTTATCACGTTCCTCATGCTGGCAGGGTCCAGGGGCAAGAGTTCCATCAAGTAGCGTGGAGGTAGATCGAAATGAATAAAGCAGATCAAGAACAACTCAAGTCCCTTTGGTTCGCTCTCAGAGATACGATGATCGACCAACTGAAAGCAGAAGACACCCCGAAGGCATCCTTCCTCAACGTAGTTCGGCAATTCCTGCGAGACAACGGTATCACCCTGGATTCCATCGGTGACCCTCTCGCTATGCAAGAGGCCCTTGAGAAGATGACCGAAGACCTCCCCACCTACGACGACGAAGAATGGAAGCATTAGGAGGCTAGCCCATGTGTGACGCAATTAGTCCTACAGTGATGTTCTGGTCAGCAATGGCGATGAGTGCGGCAACTGCCGGGGCGAGTTACATGATGTCTTCTGAACAAGCCCAGGCCCAGGCCAACTACCAGTCCAGGATGGCCGAAGAGAACAATCGGGCCATGATGCAGAACGCTCAGATCGCCAACAAGAACTACGTTGAACAAGCCGCTGCCGCCAACATGCAGCAGATGCAGAAGCAGGACCAGACTGCCAAAGAGGTACAGAACCTCCAGATCGAGCGTCTCCAGAAGGCTGGTACGGCAATGGCTTCCAGTGAATCCGCTGGTGTCTCCTTCGAGAACCTCATGGCTGACTTCTATCGCCAGGAGGCTCGTTACAGGGATGCCATGAGGCAGAACCTGGAGATGGATGCAGTCCAGAATGACATCGCCGTATCCGGCTTCCGACGTGAGGCCAAGAACCGTGGCTCCAGCTTCCAGCGTTACATCCCGTCGCCTGTAAGCCGACCGAGTATGATCGGTGCTGGTCTGTCTATCGGAGCTTCTGCCTTGGACAACTACAACAGGTACTATGGCAAGAAATAGCGGGAGGTCTGATATGAACGACAAGGACCGGAAACGTCTTGCACGTCTCAAGGCCAACCCGACACATTGCTCAGTCCCTGGATGCTTCCAGTACCGCAAGAACTTCTCACAGTATTGCCGCTACCATGACGACAGGAACCGAGACACCGGACACCCGCTTGGCAAGACCGTGACCAAGGGAGAACTCAAACCATACCTGGAGAAAGCCCAGGCGTTCACTGAGGCCAACAAGAACCACGCCGCTCTCACGTCTGCCAGGGTAATGCTTGGCGACCTCATGGCAAAAGCCCAGTGGTACGAGATCAACCACAAATCTCAAGCCGTATGGCCTCGCGTCAGTAACTGGCTTGTCAGGCTTCGCAGTGCCGGAGTTACCCCTTCCGAAATTCTGACGGTCATCATTGCCATGTTCATCATGCAGGAAGATGACCCCAGGCGGTTCAAGAGCGACCGTGAGTTTCGTCACTCCCTCGTTACCCGCATCCTTCGCCTTCCGTCCTCCCGAAAGGAATGGGAAGGCAAGACCATCTACCGCAAGGACCGCATCACCGTAGGAGTGAAGGACTTCCTGTCAGAGAAGCTATGCAACTCTGGCATCGGAGTACTAGCCCTGCGTGTCTCCCGGTACATCCTCAAGCGGGAACGGGAAGAGCGGGAGGTACTGCAAGGCAGAGTGACAGGGATGAATGAACCGTTCACAGACTATAGGGAATAAACGGCAAAACATCGTTTATATCATTCAGCTCAAAATTGAGCCGAAACATATTAACCATCAAACCCCACGATAACTTGGAGAAATATCATGTACGACTACAACACCTACGACGAAGGCATGTCTAACATCTACGCCCCGAAAGAACCCGTCACCCCCAGGACCGGAGACATCAGCACCAATGGCCCTGGCATGACCTGTGATTCCTCCGGTCGTCTGACCATCCACCATGAGCCGACCACGTATGACGTATGGGATGAACAGCAGAAGGCCAGGAGAAACGGAGCGCACTACCTGGATACCGCCCGTACCGCTTCCGGCACACCCATCATGGGCCGTGACGGTCTGACGGAGGATTCCATCGTTACCCTTCGAGACGGTACAGAGGCCAGGGTCAAAGACATGGTTGCCGCTGGCATCCTGACCAAAAACCCTGACGGCACGTTCTCCGAGGCCACCTCTCCCAACACCTCTCAGGAGAAGCCCTCTCAGGACACCCCTGAAAGCCGAGAGGAACTTCTCGATGAAGGTAACGAGAAGATGCTTCATGCGCTCGGAAGCATGGTCGATGAGTCCACCATCTTCGGCGCGTTAGACCGTATTGCCGCCGGGGATGACATTGAGAACTACATCGGTCGTGCCGCCTCCCAGGTAGGCAAGGAACCGGGTGAAATGGCTGAGATCGTAGGGAACCTTCGCTCTCAATTTGAATCCCAGGCATACAAGGCCGTGTCTGACATGGGCATTGACCCTGACGAGTGTTTTGAATGGGTCCGTGAGAATATGCCCAGAGAACTTCACAAAGCCATCATGGACCATGCCGTGAGCCGTACCACTGCCGGATACAAAGCCCTTGCCGGGGAGTTCATGGCAGACCTGGATAAGGTGAACCCTGAGGCAATCCTGAACGCTGACCTTGGGGAAGGTATCCTTGAGGCCCGACAGGTGGGCAATGAGATTGTCCTTCTGACGGCTACGAATGGTGAGATCAACTGGAAGACGGCGGTCAAGATGGGGATTGTGAAGGTGGGCCGGAAGTAACCTGAAAGAGAACGGGAGGGACAATAAGCGTACTCTCCCGTTTCATAATTTCTGCTAAGGCTCAAGAATATTATGAGTCCTTTTTGATTTTTTCAACTGTTGCAGCTCCTCCAACTGTCGCTGCTCCAGAGATTGCAGCTCCACCTGCTGCAATCACAGTGGTTCCTGCGGCCATGCCTCCGCCTCCTGCAGCCAAGGCACCACCACCACAAGCCGCTAACGAGGCGTTTGTTAACGCAGCTCCTGATAATGTACCAATCGCCGTTCCGGTACTTGCGGCTCCGAGTAAACCGGCTCCACCTGCTGCTGCGGCTATGAGAGGAGCTGCGAAGAAGCAACCTACTCCACCAACCGCAACCGCAGCACCACCTAAAATCCATTTCCCGTAACCCATACTGAAATCCTCCTATAACGTATTCTTTCAATATATGCGCGGGATGGCTTTTGTCAAGTATCTGAGACCATCTGATAGATGGTTTTGACTAAAAAATCTGAGACGCTTTACAATATACCAGAAACGCCGCTTCCCCCCGGTGGGGGCGGTCGCTGGCCTACAGGGAGCCAGGAGCCGACGACAGGTGAACGATAGGCAGGGAGGGTCTTACCAATGGGTAGGAGGGGAGGGATGGAGATTGACTGTCTCACAAGATACACCTTCTGGAGCATTATCCCAACACCTCGCAACCCGCTTTTCACCGTGTAACAAAACCTCACATTGTTTTTTATTGACACACTTTCCCGTATCCCTTAGACCTTCTGTAACACGCTAAGCTATCAGGAGGGTAACGATATGGCACATGTAGGATACATCAGAGTAAGCACGGTAGACCAGAACACAGACCGTCAGCTTGACGGGGTTGAGCTTGCCCACGTCTATGAGGAGAAGGCCAGCGCAGCGACTACGAAGCGTCCTGTCCTTGAAGAGTGTCTGAGATTCGTTAGGAAAGGCGACACGCTCCACGTTCATTCTATCGACCGCCTTGCGCGTAATCTCGGCGACCTCCTGTCCATCCTCAAGACCCTGACGGGCAAGGGCGTTGCCGTAGAGTTCCACAAGGAACGCTTGACCTTCACCGGGCAGAACAACCCATTCCAGACCCTGCAATTACAGATCATCGGGGCAGTGGCTCAATTTGAACGTGAGATCATCAAGGAACGTCAAAGGGAAGGAATTGCAAAGGCCCAAGCAAAGGGCAAGCATTGTGGCAGGAAGCCTACGCTCACGCCTGAACAGATCCAGGAGATTAAGGACAAAGTGGCGGCAGGGGCAGAGAAGAAAGCCCTGGCGCAGGAGTACGGGGTGAGCCGTCAGACGCTCTACAGAATGCTTGCCACATAGCATGTTGTTTTTTATTCATCCGTATCAATCATCTAGTGACCGGGAAGCTTGCCAACGGTCGGTTGACGACTACGGAGCAAATATCGGGTGGAGTGATATACGATCAAGGAACGCTGGCAAACAATTACAAAGCCAATGAAGTAACTTTTGTGTCATTTTAGAGGTTTATAGTTTGCTGTTCTAATCAAAAATCTATACTGTTGCCTCTAAAAAATGAGAGCGACAAACTACTCTCCTTCATACTCAAAAATTGAATTGAAATATAACGGAATATTCATGGACCATACCGCACATAACAAACTGGTTTCTTTTATTTGGTCAATTGCTGATGACTGCCTCAGAGATGTCTTTGTCCGAGGGAAATATAGAGATGTCATCCTCCCCATGTTTGTGCTTCGGCGACTTGATTGTCTGCTTGAGCCAAGCAAAGAAGCCGTACTTCAAGAAGTAAAATATCAGAGAGAAGAAGTTGGAATGACGGTGCTGGATTCAAGCCCGTTGTGCGAAGAGTCTGGTTATGTCTTTTACAACACTTCTTTGTTCACTTTAAAATCGCTCCTGAACAATCCGTCCCAGCTTGAAGCAAACTTCAACAACTACCTCGATGGATTCAGCGACAACGTAAAAGAGATCATCCAGCATTTTGACCTGCGTAGCCAAGCCAGAAAGATGGCTGTTGCGGACGTACTTTTTGATGTCATCGAAAAATTCGTTTCGCCGGAGATCAATCTGGGTCCAGAACCTGTACGCGCCTCGGATGGTCGATTGCTCCCGGCGTTGACCAACCTCGGTATGGGCTATGTGTTCGAGGAGTTAATCCGCAAATTCAATGAAGAAAATAATGAAGAGGCTGGCGAGCACTTTACGCCGCGTGAAGTTATCCACCTGATGACCAACCTGCTCTTCAAGCCCGTTAATGGGAATCTGCCTCCCGTCCTGACCATTTATGACCCGGCGTGTGGTTCAGGTGGGATGCTTACGGAATCCGAGAAGTACATCACTGACCCGAATGGTGGGGTCAAAACCACCGCTGACGTGTATCTGTACGGAAAAGAAGTGAACGGCGAAACCTACGCCATCTGCAAATCGGACATGATGATTAAGGGCAATGATCCCGAGAACATCAAGTTTGGCTCGACCCTGGCTACTGATGAGTTTTCCAGCATGAAGTTCGATTTCATGCTCTCCAACCCACCCTACGGAAAGTCCTGGAGTTCGGATGCAAAGTTCATCAAGGACGGCAAAGAAATCGTTGATCCTCGCTTCATGGTGCGGCTGGAAGATTATTGGGGAGACGAAAACACGGAGGATGCTACCCCGGCCTCTTCTGACGGTCAGCTCCTGTTTCTGATGGAGATGGTCAACAAGATGAAGAGTCCGTCTTCATCCCCTCTGGGATCACGGATTGCTTGTGTTCATAATGGCTCTTCCCTGTTCACGGGCGATGCAGGAGGTGGGGCCAGCAATATCCGAAGGCACGTCATTGAGAACGATTGGGTGGAAGCCATCATTCAGCTTCCCACAAACCTGTTCTACAACACCGGCATCACCACCTATATTTGGATACTCTCCAACAACAAATCGGAAGAGCGCAAAGGCAAGATTCAGCTCATCAATGCTTCGGAGATGTATCGTTCGCTTCGAAAGAACCTTGGGGCTAAAAACTGTGAGCTTTCACCTGATCATGTTGACCAGATTACCAAGCTCTATTTGAGCATGGATCAGAATGAAATATCCAAGGTCTTCAAGAATAGCGACTTCGGATATTACAAGATCGTTGTGGACAGACCATTGCGTCTTGCTGCGCAATTCACACCAGAGCACATTGCCTCTCTTCGCTTTATGCCAGCAATCCGGGAAATCTCGGAATGGGCTTACGAAAAGTTCGGTGATGACGTGTACGTGGACTTGAAGCAGCACAAGGACCGCATTGAAAGCTATATCGACCGGGAAGAAATCAGCATCACCGCCAAGAACAAAGGCGCATTGCTCTCGGTGACCAGATGGCGTGAGCAAAAAAAGCTCATGGAGGTGGCTCAAAGCCTTGCTGACGCAATCGGCGATGCGTTGTTCATGGACTATAACCTGTTCGTGGACAAGATTAACAGCATCCTCAAGGGCCTGAAAATCAAGCTTGCCGCTCCGCAGAAAAAGCAAATTCTGAACGCTATGAGCTGGCGTGATGAAAACGCGGAAAAAGTAATCAAGAAAGTTCACAAACTCAAAGGCGACAAGCTCGACCAGCTTCTGAACAGGCTCAGAGCTGAAGAAGACGATCTGCCTGATTATGGATATTATCCGACGGATAAAAAGGACAACTTCATTGAATACGAGGCAGACAGTGAGCTTCGGGATTCCGAAGTGGTTCCGCTTGAGAAAGACATCCACGAATACTTCCTGCGAGAGGTGCGTCCTCATGTGGAAGAAGCCTGGATTGATCTTGAAAAGACCAAGATCGGCTACCAGATCAGTTTCAACAAGCATTTCTACAAGCACACCCCGCTTCGCTCTTTGGAAGAGGTTGCCGCCGACATTCTTCAGTTGGAGTCGGAAACCGATGGCTTGCTGAAAAAACTGATGAACTTTGAGGGAGCGCAATAATGATGCAGCTACCCCGGTATGAATCATACAAAGACAGTGGTGTCGAATGGCTTGGCGAGATTCCTGAGGAATGGAACCTTTGGCAAGGGTTCAAACTGTTCAAAGAGAACAAAAATAAAAATTCTGGAATGATAGAAGACACTGTTCTCTCGCTGAGTTATGGCAGAATCGTAATCAAACCAGAAGAAAAGCTTCATGGCCTAGTTCCTGAATCCTTTGAAGGTTACCAACTCATAGAACCAGCAGACACAATCATCAGAACGACGGACTTACAGAATGATAAAACAAGCCTTCGATGTGGATATGCAAACGATAAAGGGATCATCACTTCGGCATATCTATCTTTGAAGCCTCTCGGCACTGCAAATCCAAAGTTCACGTATTATGTTCTTCACGCTTACGACCTTCTTAAAGTCTTCTATGGTATGGGGTCAGGGCTAAGACAAAACCTGGATTTCAGGGACTTCAAAAGGATGATTATCCCAATCCCTGAAAGCGGTGTTCAAGAGCGTATCGTCTCCTTCCTCGACAAAAAAACAGCCGAAATCGACGAAGCCATTGCCAAGAAGAAAAAGCTCATTGAGCTGCTTCAGGAGCAGAAGTCCATTCTTATCAATCAGGCGGTGACCAAAGGGCTGAATCCTGATGCGCCCATGAAAGATAGCGGAGTTGAATGGATTGGGGAGATTCCGGCTCATTGGGAGGTGTTATATAACAGGCGCATATTCAGAGAAAATTCAAGAAAAGTAACAAATAGACACGAACTGCCTCTTTCGTTGTCGCAAGTTGATGGATTAATCCCATCAAAAGAAATGAAAGAAAGATCATTAAGACCTGCTCATTTTAACAATTTTAAAGTCTGCCTTCCCGATGATTTAGTCGTAAATAGGTTCAAAGGGCATTTAGGTGTCTTCTTTGCATCAACACACAGAGGGATAGTTACTTTTCATTATGGTGTATTTGAACCACAAAAAAAAATCGAAACAAGATATTATGAATATCTTTATCACACCCCAGCATATAAATGTATTTATGCTGGTGCATCAAATGGGATGACTGTTGGATTGCAGAATTTATCGAACCAGAATTTTTATGATGTGAAGTCATTGGTCCCGCCCATTAATGAGCAAGAGGAAATTGTTCAATACGTAGAAGAAATAAAAAAAGAATATGACAGTCTACATCTAAAAGAAATGCGCCAGATTGATCTTTTACATGAGTATAAACAGTCTCTCATCTCCTCAGCAGTCACAGGGGAAATCAAAGTCTAGGAGTCACCATGCCCAGCCAAACCGATGAAGCAGCTCTTGAGAGCCATATTGAAAACGCATTCCTTGCTGATGGATATGAAGCCGGGAATCCTGCCAATTTCGATTCGCATTTTGCACTGGATACCGAAGTGTTCTGGCGATTCCTGGAGGCGACCCAGCCCAAGGAATTGGACAAGCTCTCCTCGCAACATAATTGGCGTCGCATGGTCCTTGAACGGCTGGACCGCAAGATCAAGGCGGACGGCATTCTGTCCGTACTCAAGAAAGGGTTGTCCATTGACAATGCCCACTTGACGCTCCTCTACCGCGCTCCGTACAATGACTTGAACCCAGAGGTTATTCGGCTTTTCAACTCAAATATCTTCACCATCACCCGACAGGTTCACTATTCTGTCGGCGAGCCGCACAAGTCCGTGGACATGGTGCTCTCCATAAACGGTCTTCCCATAGCGACCTTTGAGCTGAAAAATCCCTGGACCGGACAGAACGTCAATCACGCCAGGAAGCAATATTGCAATGACCGTGACCCCAGAGAAACGCTTTTTCAGTTCAGGAGGTGTCTCGTTCATTTTGCAGTGGACCCGGACCTCGTGTTCATGGCCACCAAGATTGACGGAGCAAAGACCTTCTTCCTGCCCTTCAACAAGGGATACAAATTCGGCAAGGGCAACCCGCCGAACATGCTCGGGCACAAGACCGCGTATCTGTGGGAAGAGGTGCTTACCCGCTTGAGCCTGACCAACATCATCGAGCATTTCAGCAAAGAGGTGGTTGAGAAAGACCCGAAGACGAAGAAAAAAACTCGGAAGCTCTATTTCCCGCGCTACCATCAGCTCGATGTGGTTCGAAAAATCCTGGCGCATGCAAAGGCAAACGGAGTGGGAAACAGCTACCTCATCCAGCACTCGGCAGGATCAGGAAAATCAAACTCCATAACCTGGCTGGCATATCAGCTCATTGAACTTTACGATCAGGCCGGGGCGAAAAACATTTTCGATTCCGTGATCGTAGTCACGGACCGGAAGGTGCTGGACAAACAAATACGCGACAACATCAAGCAGTTTGCCGAAGTCAAAAATATCGTCGCTCCTGCCTTCAGCTCACGAGAACTCAGAGAGAATCTCGAAAAAGGCAAAAAGCTCATCATCACCACGGTTCAGAAATTCCCCTTCATCGTGGAAGGCATTGAAGACCTTTCCGAAAGAAATTTTGCGGTACTCATCGACGAAGCGCATTCTTCCCAGAGCGGCAGGGCGGCAGACCAGATGAACACGAGCCTCGGAGAACGAGAAGAGGGAGAGGAAATGGATTGGCAGGACAAGATTCTTGCCGCCATGAAAGGTCGTCGCATGAACGCCAATGCCTCCTACTTCGCATTCACGGCTACGCCAAAGCCTGCCACCTTGGAAAAATTCGGAACCCAGGACAGAGACGGGAAATTCAATCCTTTCCATCTCTACTCCATGAGGCAGGCAATCGAAGAAGGGTTCATCCTGGATGTTCTTGCCAACTACACGACCTACAAGAGCTACTACAAAATCCATAAATCCATCGAAGATAATCCGATTTTCGACAAATCAAAGGCACAACGAAAGCTCAAGGCGTTTGTGGAGTCGCATCCTGATACCATCGAAGCCAAAGCCAAAGTCATGGTGGACCATTTTATCAGCAGCGTATGGCAAAAGAAAAAGCTCAAGGGCAAAGCCAAAGCGATGGTGGTTACGCAATCCATCAATAGCGCGATTAATTATTTCTTCGCTATTCGAAAAGAGCTGAATGAACGGAATATGCCCTTCGGCGCGCTGGTGGCGTTTTCAGGTGACAAAACAGTGGATGGTGTGAAGCTCTCTGAGAACTCGCTGAACGGATTTCCTGGCGGCGAAATTGCCGAAAAGTTCAAGCTGGACGACTATAAAATTTTGGTTGTCGCCAACAAGTTCCAAACTGGATTTGATGAACCGCTCCTGCACACCATGTACGTAGACAAGCGGCTTCAAGGGGGTATGGCTGTCCAGACCTTGTCCCGATTGAATCGCTGCAACGACAAGATGGGCAAGAAGGATACGTTTGTCCTCGACTTCTTCAATTCCGTGGAAGAGATCAAGAACGCCTTTGACCCGTTCTATACGGCAACATCCCTGTCTGAGCCAACAGACGTGAATGTCCTGCATGACATCAAGGAACAGCTCGACATTACCGGCGTCTACGAATGGGATGAAGTTGAAGAGTTTAACAAGCTGTTTTTTGAAAAAGCTGATGCTGATCAGCTTTCACCGATTTTGGATACGACGGTTGAACGATTTGAAGAAGACCTTGATGACGATGAAAAGATCGACTTCAAGATCAAGGCAAAGCAGTTCGTAAAAATCTACTCCCAGGTTGCCAGCATCATTCCTTTTGAAAACATGGAATGGGAGATGCTGCACTGGTTCCTAAAATTCTTGATTCCCAAGCTCAAGGTCAGGAACCCTGAAGACGATCAAATCGACGACCTCTTGAACAGTATCGACCTCTCGACCTATGGCTTGCAGAGAAGCAAACTCGGCGTAAAGATCAAACTGGACTCGGAAGGATCAGAGCTTCCACCGCAGAATCCGAACCCGAGAGGTATGCACGGCCTTGAGGAGAAGGATCAGCTTGATGAAATAATAAAGGTTTTTAATGAACGCCATTTCGATGGATGGGATGCCACCCCGGAAGAGCAGAAAATAAAACTGATCAATATTGCCAAACACGTTGTTAGCAATCCCAAATACGCCGAACAAGTTGCCAATAATCCGGATCAGCTAAATAGCGATTTGGCTCTTAAGAAGCTCATCAAGCTTGCCGTTAACTCGGAAAGAAAACGGGAGCTGGACCTATACAAGAGCTACGCGAACGACAAGGCATTCGAAAGAACCTTTGATTCAACGATTGCAAGATTGCTTGCCCATTTTTCGACTCAAGAAATTCACGATTTGGCGGCGGGTCGGTAACTCTGGCAATCAACGAACTCTGAAAAACACAGGCAAGGGGCGTGGCTTCAAACGTCTATTGGAGGATACAATCTGAGCAAAATGAAAGGCGACAGGGGACCCCATACCGCCAGTAATAAGGTTGAGAAGGGGGAAGGAGCTATTGTTTTGTATGCTCTGTTACCTCGACCCAAGCTCTGCAGAACTTACTGTCCTCGTCAAAGTCATCGTTACTATTAAAAACACGATACAAAGCATCCAACAAGCTAGAACGCAGTTCGGAGCAGCTTGGGCAACGATCCCGTCCGAACTCATTCCCGCTTTCATTGCATCGGATAGCATAAGAATAGTCCTGCCCTGTCATCCCAAGATACAATTCAAAGCCTTCGCAGGTAGCATAAATCGTTGAGTAATCGCTTGGGCCAGCGATTCTGCACACAGCCCCCAATTGTTCCGTCACGTCAGCCATTGATCCTTCTTATGATTTGCTGTGGTAAGAAGCAGGTGATCAATAGAACACCGCTTCTGTTGCTGAACAGCTATACCTATTACGCAAAGTCAAACACAACGGAGCCCTTGCCATCTCGGCTAATGTTTCTTATGTCGGTCACGGTGAGCCTGCCAGGATTTTTAATAACGATTCTTGCCCCACTGCTGGCTGCATCACAAGCAATGTTTCTCATATCTGTAACCGTGAAGTTCTTGGAATCAAGGATAAGCCCTCCACCATCACGGGCAATGTTGCGACAATCTGTAGTAGTTGGTTTCATATTCAATCTCCTGCTTTATGCAGGATTAGATATAACTATACACATGTACTGTCAATTGTGCTTCCTGACTTCCTCTTGACCAACTGCTCCCCAAACTGCTACACCAAGACATCGGAAGCAGACATAAAAAGCCAACAATTCCGGGGCTTACATATCGAAAAGAGGGAATCCCACCCTCTCCGCCATAATAAAAACAAGGGTTTAGGATGTTTTTCCTAGACCCTTGTTTTGTTTTTTCTCTTTGTGATGTGCTTTTTAATGTGCGTTTGAATTTTAAAGAGGTTACTTAATCTTCGTTGCAGTCTTAGAGTTTTTCTCTATTTGGGGATCATCGGAAGCATCAAGAATGTCATGGTCAACTTGCAGTTCTCGAACATATCAATCCAAAACTTTTTAATCCATATGTCCAAGAAAGCTTTGAATTTGGCGTAGAGTGGCTTGGCGAGAATCGACCATTCTTGATGCTACATGATGCTTGATGCAATGATCTGTGAGAGGGGAGTATAATTCTTTTCAAATTATTTTAATCGTAAAAGTTCGCCTTTATGAGAAGCTGAGGTATGTTGTAGGCGAGAAAGGTTATAAGATCTTTGATGAATGTACTCACATAATTAAAAGTAATTTTACTTTTAAAAATCAGGAGAAGAATGGGTATGGAAAATGACAGATTAAATATTTTATGGACTAATGCTGACCCTGTTACTTCCGAATTGATGGTTTTAATGTATGCCAAAGCTTCTGCCATGCGGGGGTGGTGGAAGCATGTCCGGGTTATTATCTGGGGTGCGACTGCTCAGTTGGCGTCCAGTGATGAGAATATACGCTCTTTAATTGCTGAGGCTCAAAATGAAGGAGTGGAATTTAGTGCTTGCGAAGCTTGCGCAGACCGTTTGGACGTAAAGCAGTCACTTCTTGATTTGGGCATTGAAGTTATTTTCTGGGGAGACCCTTTAACTAAACTGATAAAAAGCAATGAAAAGTTGTTAACGGTATAATCCATAGGGTCTTAGCATTTTCATCTCTTTGCCCGAGATATGGAAAGTGAGTTTCAGTTAAGGATATCTAACATAAAGAATTTAATTATTCTCATTCTGGGGAACAGCACAACTGCTTGGTTCCCTAGAATGAGATTTTTATCATCTCAGAGACCAACTTAAAGGCATAAATATAACCAGTTGGTGCTAATCAATAAATTTCAGTTCAATCTCTTCGGTTCCTTCTTTTTGTTTCATTTCAAAATGTCCGCTGTTAACTATTGAGAATTTCTTTTTTTCCGCAGCATTCTTGAGTTGTTGTTCCAGATTTTCCGCAACATCTTTTTTGCAGTCAATATTGAAGAAAATTTTTAAGGAACTTGGCTTGCTATCATCAAATTGAATTAAGAAAGGATTGTAATCAATAAAAACCAGATCATCATACATGTGTGTGATGCTGAGGCCCATCTCTTCTATAATATCTTTTGTTATGCCAAGTGGTCTTAGTTCCATATTATTTACTCTCTTTATTATTTGTAAGTGATTAACCATTGCACAAATTAATTTCACCCGCAAGAAAAGTATACACCCATTCTAAATAATATATTTGTTCACTGCCGTTGGAAGTTTATCGCTCCCAGCTATGGTGAGGGATTTTATTATTTATTCTGAATAGTTTTCATAATATTTTTTACAGACCAAATTCTATCAACACTTACAAATTTCTAGTAAATTAAAATGTGTTAGTTCAATTTTGTATATTTTTTTGAAAAAAATACTAAAACGTATATAGTTGTATTTGAGTATAACTAATTATAAATGCGAAAAAAAAATACGAATAATTACGAGTATTGTCATTTTTGTCATTGAAAATTGACAAAAAAGTTTAACAGAGCTAAAACGCAAAGCACTCAAATCAAATTTTCAAACCTTGTGGGGTAGAACATGGGTTCAGTTGCGGCTTTGTTTAAAAAAATTTGTTCAGGTAGTCTCGTTCTTCAAATCCTAATAGGAATTATACTTGGGGTTGTGGTTGCAGTTCTTGCCCCAGAAGCCGGGAAATCAGTCGGCATTTTAGGATTGTTTTTTGTTAAGGGATTAAAGGCAGTTGCACCTATTTTGGTGTTTGTTATTGTAGCGGCTTCACTTGCCAACCAGAAAAAAGGAACTCATACTAATATGAGGTCCATTATTGTTTTATATCTTGTTGGTACTTTTATGGCAGCCCTTGTAGCAGTTGTGATGAGTTTCCTCTCTCCAACTGTAATGACCCTGACCGCTTCTAAGACAGCAATAACTCCTCCAGACGGGATAATGGAAGTTATGCGCACTCTGCTGTTCAAGATTGTTGATAATCCTGTAAATGCTTTAGCCACAGGGAATTTTATCGGGATACTTGCATGGGCCATTGCACTCGGATTTTTCTTTAAGCATTCAAGTGAAGCAACTAAAAAAATATTGAAAGACGCATCTGACGGGGTTTCTGGGGTTGTTAAGTTAGTAATCAGGTTTGCCCCTGTCGGAATTTTTGGTCTTGTCGCGAATATTATTTCAACTACTGGTTTTTCTGTCCTCGCAAGCTACCAGCACCTCATTTTTGTGCTGCTTTCCTGTATGTGCATAATCGCACTTATTATTAATCCGTTGATAGTTTTTCTTCTGACTAAAAAAAATCCATATCCTCTCGTATTTACCTGCCTGAAGGTTAGCGGAATTACAGCATTTTTCACAAGAAGTTCTGCAGCCAATATTCCGGTGAACATGGATCTCTGTAAAAAACTTAAACTGCATGAAGATACTTATTCTGTATCCATTCCGCTCGGGGCAACAATCAATATGGGTGGAGCTGCTGTAACAATTACTGTAATGAGCCTTGCCGCAGTTCATACACTTGGAATTCATGTTGATATGGCTACTGCTTTATTATTGAGTCTGGTCGCTTCTGTTTCGGCATGTGGAGCTTCCGGTGTTGCCGGTGGTTCGCTGCTGCTTATCCCTCTGGCGTGCAGTTTATTCGGCGTGCCCAATGACGTTTCAATGCAGGTTGTTGCTGCCGGATTTATTATAGGAGTTATTCAGGATTCAGCTGAGACAGCTCTTAACAGTTCCACAGATGTGCTGTTCACAGCTACTGCAGAATTTGCGAAATCACCCGAGAAGCACGAAGAGGCTTACGAGGTCATTTCTTCCAAAGCCTGTTAAAATTCTTTGTCATAAATTATAAAGAAGGCCGTAACCATTCGAAATGGTTACGGCCTTCTTTTATTCTCTTCTATGTTCTAAATAATATTGCAGCTATTCAAATTTTCACAATTTTAGCTGTATTTCTGGCAGGAAAGTTTGAGTCTGTTTTCAATCTCTGATTTGGTTATCGTATAAAGCTTATCAATTATTTTTAGCTGCATCGAAGCCGGACCTTCTGCTGTTTCTGCTGCTATTTCTCCGGCAATACCCAGAACCGCCATGCATGAAACCATACTCTCAGTCTTATCATTTGAAGTTGTTGCAAAGGCTCCGGCTAAAACTCCGGCGGAACATCCTAAACCTGTAATTCTGGCCATCAGCGGGTGTCCGTTTTCTATAAGGAATTTTCGACAGCCATCAGTGATCAAATCGATTTCACCGCTGACACATACGGTGCAGGAGTATTTTAAGGCTATCAGTCTGGCCGCTTCTTCGGCTTCAATTGAAGCATGTGAGCTGTCAACGCCTTTTGTTGAGTTCTCCTGACCGGCTAAGGCCATAATTTCTGACGCGTTTCCTTTAATGATATCAGGGGAAGTCGAGTTAAGCATTTTTGCACAGATTTCATTTCTAAACTTTGACGCGCCAACACCCACAGGATCAAATATTAAGGGTTTACCAATTTTATTGGCCCATTTCCCGGCTAAAAAAATTGATTCCACAAGATTATCGAGCGGGATGCCCATATTAGTGACAACAGCATCCGATATGCGAGTCAGATCTTCAACCTCTTTAATCTGATGAGACATAATAGGTGAAGCCCCGACAGCAAGGAGAGTATTGGCATTGATGTTGGCGGTAACGTAATTAGTGATCGATAATACGAGTGGTGAAGTTGATCTTACTTTTTCAAGTGCACTATATATGAAGTCTATATTTTCCATTTGTAATAACGCTCTTTTTAAAAAATTATTTTAAGCCTTTGATTTAAAATTAAATCAATTGGGTCTTTTTCTCCGGCGTAAGAAAAAGCTTTGCAGTAATTCCCTGCATTTATTTTCGGAAATTCCACCAACAGCCCATACTTTATGGTTTAAAAAGTTTATGTCTGATGGACTCAGATTAGATATGAGTGCTCCTGCTTTTTTGTCGTATGCACCGAAAACAATACCACTGACTCTTGCATGGATAATAGCTCCCATGCACATTATGCATGGTTCAAGTGTTACGGCGAGAATCGACCCTGCCGGAATCCTGTAATTTTGGGTGATACGGCAGGCCTCACGCAGACATTCTATTTCAGCATGCGAAGTGGGATCATTGCCTTGAATCGGGCGGTTCTGGCCTGTTGCAATCAAATCTCCGTTTCCAGAAAATAAAGCTGCTCCCACAGGAACTTCATTATTTGCTGAAGCCATGCAGGCCTGATTGAAAGCAACTTCAATCATTTCCTGCCAGCTTATTTTTTCGGGTGGATTTTGGGGCGCATCCCCTATCAGCTGGATAAGATTATTTTTCAACATATGGGGGTAACCATAGTTTATTTGAGGGAATAAAAAATAAGATCCCCGGAGTGTCGGGGATCTTATTAATAATTTTAACTATAGGCTCTTAAGATAATCAACTCCGCTTTTGATCAAAGCGGTTCCCAGAGTAGGAACATCGCTGCGGGTCCATTTGGGATAGTTAGTGGGGTGGTTAAAAGCTTCAGGGTGCGGCATCAGTCCAAGGATTCTTCCTGAAGGATCTGTAAGACCGGCTATTCCAAGTGGGGAACCATTTGGATTTGCTGGATACTCCATAGTCACTTCATCAGTTTCCTCGTCAACGTACTGAAGGGCTATGAGGTTGTTCTTTACCAGTTCATCAAGAAAATTTTCATCTTTGGGGATTATTTTACCTTCGCCATGACGGACAGGTAAATGCAGTGTATCAATATTTTTAGTGAAGACACACGGAGACTCTGCATTAGCTTTAACTTTTACCCAGCGGTCTTCAAAACGAGCTGAATCATTGTAGCTCAAGGAAACCTGACGGGTAAAGTATTCGCCTCCAACAGCAGGCAGCAGGCCAAGCTTAACAAGAAGCTGGAATCCGTTACAGATTCCCAGAATAATGCCACCGTTTTCAAAAAAGTTTTTGATTTGAGAGACTAGAGGTTTGTTGTCTGTTGTGCAGGCATGTTTCCAGCGTAATGCTGCTGCCTGAGCGGCTCCGAGATCATCTCCGTCAAGAAATCCTCCAGGAAAAATCAGGAAATTGTAACTTTCAAGGTTTGTTTTTCCTGTTACAAGGTCAGAAAAGAATGCGATGTCGGCCTGATCAGCTCCAGCTTTTTTTGCTGCATGTGCTGATTCCTGTTCACAATTGGTTCCATATCCGGTAATAGCCAGAGCTTTGACGCGGGCCATATATTTTCTCCTCCAGAGTTGACAATCGAAATAGTCACAGACTAGCTTGTCCGTGTTTGCGAAGAGGAACATAATTGCGGGTCAGCTTCCCGTCAACAGTCTATATCACAAACAGGACGATCGGCCACATTAATTTTTATGCCTGACGTTCCTGATTTAGGCTGCCAGGGGCGCTGTCCGCTTTGTTTTGTTTAATAGATACTGACTTTATTCATCGTTTATTTTATTATAAACAGATAAGGTAAAAAAAATTAGATTATTCCGTTATGGACGGGAGGAACATGAAGACTAAGTTTATATTTATCACCGGAGGAGTTCTGTCCTCATTGGGAAAGGGCCTTGCCGCTGCCTCTATAGGAGCTTTATTGAAGGCCAGAGGTATGACTGCCACAATTCAAAAGCTCGACCCTTATATCAACGTCGACCCTGGCACAATGAACCCCTTCCAGCACGGCGAAGTTTATGTAACTGACGATGGAGCCGAGACAGATCTCGACCTTGGTCACTATGAACGTTATCTCGGCGTGCCGATGAATCAGAACAATAACTTCACTTCCGGACGTATTTATCACAGTGTTATTACAAAAGAAAGACGTGGTGATTATCTCGGCGGAACAGTACAGGTTATTCCACATGTAACAGACGAAATTAAGCAGGCTATTCTGGGTGTTTCAAATGGAGAAGATGTTGCTCTGATTGAAATAGGCGGAACAGTTGGTGATATTGAAGGTCTGCCGTTTCTGGAAGCAATCCGTCAGATGCGTTCCGAACTTGGAAGAGAAAATGTTTTATACATTCATTTGACTCTTGTTCCATACCTGAGAGCTGCCGGTGAAGTAAAAACCAAGCCCACACAGCACAGTGTTAAAGAACTACGCAGTATTGGTATTCACCCGGACATTATTCTTTGCCGCAGTGAAGTTGACCTTGATGAAAGCCTCAAACGTAAAATAGCTCTTTTCTGCGATGTTGATCGTGATGCTGTTTTCACCGCTGTTGATGTTAAATCAATTTATGAAGTTCCGCTTTCATTTTATCAGGAAGGATTAGATCAGAAGATTGCAATTCTTCTTCGTCTTCCTGCTAAAAATTGCAACCTTGATCCTTGGAGAAATCTTGTCCACAAGCTTAAAAATCCGAAAGGATCAGTCAATATTGCAATTGTAGGCAAGTATGTTGATTTGAAAGAGGCATATAAAAGTCTTCATGAAGCTCTTATTCATGGAGGCGTGGCAAATGATGTCGCTGTTAAGCTTAAATATGTCAATTCTGAAGAAATTACTGCTGAAAATCTGGAAAGCAATTTTAAAGATATTGACGGAATTCTTGTTCCCGGAGGATTCGGAGCTCGCGGTGTGGAAGGAAAGATTATGTCTATCCGCTATGCCCGTGAAAACAAAATTCCTTTCTTTGGTATCTGCCTTGGAATGCAGTGTGCAGTAATTGAGTATGCCCGCAATGTCCTTGGCATTGAGAATGCAAACTCTGAAGAATTTGATAAGTATAATCCAAATCCTGTAATCTACCTCATGAAAGAGTGGTACGATTATCGTACACAGAAGACCGAATGCCGCTGTGAAGATAGTGATAAGGGTGGAACCATGCGCCTCGGCTCCTATCCATGTAAAATTGTGGAAGGAACAAAAGCTATGGCTGCTTATGGTAAAACTGAAATTCAGGAACGTCATCGTCACCGTTACGAATTCAACAAGGAAGCTTTTGCAGAAAAGCTGGTTGAAAGCGGTCTCGTTTTGAGCGGACTTTCTCCTGATGAAACTCTTGTTGAAATTGTGGAAGTTGCAGATCATCCTTGGTTTGTCGGCTGCCAGTTCCACCCTGAGTTTAAATCCAATCCTATGAATCCACATCCTTTATTCAGGGATTTCATCAAAGCTGCGCTGGAGAATAAGTAATTGATTTATCCCAATAAATTCCCGGTTTTTTCCCGGGGATAAAATTATGATATACTTTTCCAGCTTTCCGGTGCTATTTATACCCCGGAAAGCTGGTTTTTGTTTCTGTCATAGTTTAAATTTTCAATATGTATAGTGTTTAATTTCTCTAGCCATTTTTTAATAAAGGGGATTTTGATTTGACTCCTGATGAGCTTTTTCAAAAAAGTTTACACGGTCCTTTTATTTTAGCAGGCCCTTGTGCTCTTGAAGGTTTTGATATTGCGCTTGAAGCTGCCAGATGTCTTGCTGAAATAGCATCACGTTTGGATTTAACTTTAGTTTTTAAAAGTTCATTTGATAAAGCCAATAGGACATCTGTAGATAGTTTTCGAGGTCCTGGAATGGAAAAGGGGCTGCAATGGCTGGAAAAGATTAAATCTGAGACAGGTCTTCCGGTTGTAACGGATATTCATACTCCTGATCAGGCCGGACCTGTTGGAGAAGTTGCAGATGTTATCCAGATTCCGGCTTTTTTGTGCCGCCAGACAGATCTTCTTGTTGCAGCAGGCCGTAGCGGAGCTGTCATTAATGTTAAGAAAGGACAGTTTGTGGCTCCAGCTGATATGCGGCATGTTGTAGGTAAAATAAAATCTACAAGTAATGAAAAAATTTGGCTTACAGAAAGAGGCTCAAGTTTTGGATACAATAATTTAGTTGTTGATATGCGTTCCATTTCATTGATGAAGTCTCTTGGATGTCCTGTTGTTTTTGATGCCACTCATTCTGTTCAGCTTCCGGGCGGAGGGGACGGCTGTTCCAGCGGACAGAGAGAGTTTGTGCCTGTTCTGGCCAGAGCAGCTGTTGCAGCCGGAGCATCCGGTGTTTTTATGGAAGTGCATCCTAATCCGGACAAAGCTCTTTGTGATGGTCCTAACAGCTGGCCGCTTTCTAAAACTGAAAACCTGATAAAAGATCTGCTTTCAGGATGGAGCATCAATTATGCGTGCTGAAGATATCGCCAGAAATATCAAGCTGATTATTCTGGATGTTGATGGTGTCCTTACTGATGGGGGAATTTATTATGACCATGAGGGACATATTTCAAAAAGGTTCAACGTTCAGGATGGATTAGGAATTAAGCTGGCTCAATCCACCGGACTTGAAATATCTGTTATAACAGGTCTTGATAACGAAGCCGTAAGGACAAGGATAACAGAGCTGGGTATCACCGACTATTATCCGGGCAACCCTCGTAAAGTTCCTTTTTTTGAAAAACTTTTAGTTATGAAAAATTTAAGCCCGGAACAGGTTGCGTATGTTGGTGATGATTGGGTTGATGCTGCTGTTATGAAGCGAGTCGGATTACCTATGGCTGTATCCAATGCTCAGCCTGAAATAAAAGGGCTTGCCAGATGGATATCATCAAGGAAAGGCGGTAATGGTGCTGTCCGTGAAGCTCTATCCTTTATAATGCAATGTCAGGGTACTCTTGAAAAAGTCTGGAAGGAGTGGGCCTTTTAATGAGCCTGCGCAGAGTTTGGGGCCTTGGCATAGCCATGCTTGTTTGTGGCGTTATTGTCGGAGCTTATCTTGCCCGGCATTATAACCCTGTTTTCTATGGTATCAGGCAGGAAATAAAAGCTCCTCCCGTGAGAAGTAACGGGACTTCTGATGTTTCCGTGGATGGTATCGAACTTACTCAGGGAACCGGCGGCGATATTGAATGGAAGCTTAAAGCCGGTAGTGCTGATTATGATCAGGAGAAGGGACTTGTTATTGCCGATAAACCTGAAGTAACTTATTTTCTTGGACGTGATCGCAAGGAAGTTGTGGTCAGAGCTGTTCACGGTGAAGTCAGCCAGAAAGGTAAAGGACTTCGTTTGTGGAAAAATGTTCGCGGTCATTATGGGGAGTTAGCTTTAAAAGCTGAAAATCTTCATTTTAATCCGAAAAAAAATTTTCTGATCTTAAATGGCAATGTTATTTTGAACAGTCATTCGCTGTTTGTTGAGGCCCCTAAGGTCAGCGTAAATTTAAAAACACGTGAAATAACAGTTGATAATAATGTTGAAGCCTTGATTTCTCCTGATGTTCTAACCACATCTAAGCAGAAGTGAGCAATATTTGAAAAAAGCTATGAACAACTTTACCAGAATCTTCCCCAAAATATCTTTCATTATCCCGGTAATACTTATTTTTTTTGTAACACTGGTCTTTTCTGCTGCATCTTTCGCAGCTTCAGGAAACCTTATGGTTACCAGAACAATTGCAAATCTTAGAGAAAAGCCGAATTATGACTCTTCTGTTTCATGGATTCTTTCTGCTGGAAAAGTTTTTAAAGTAGGTAAGGCAAAGAAGGGTTGGTATTCAGTTTACCCTGCTTTTGCAAAAGCAAAGTCTGTACCTGTCGGTTTTATTTCCGAAAAAGTTGTCTCCACAGCTCCTAAATCTGCAGAGACTGTAGACTGGGGCGATGTTCGATATATTGGTAGGAAAATAAAATATTTTGCTCAGAGATCTCAAAAATCAAAAGTTGCCGGTGAATTAAAACAAGGTGATGAGATCAAGGTCGGTTTTTTGCGGGAAGGCTGGTATGCTGTTTTTAAAAGCGGACAGAAGGTTGAAGCAGAAAGTCGCGCTATCGGGTTTATCAAATCCTCGGATGTTGATCTTGATAATTCAGATTCAACAATCCGCTATGCTGTACGAAAAGTTTCGGTAATAGCCAAGCCGTCAGCAGGAGCAAAAGCTGTTGGAGTTCTTTTCCCCGGATATAGGGTTCAGGTTGGTGAAGAGCATGACGGTATGTTTGCTGTTTATAGAATAGATACAGCAGTTCAGAAAAATACTCCTGTCTGGGGATATGTCTGGGGGCCTTTTCTTGCTCAATACCCTTCAAGTATTGAGAATAAGAAACTCTCAGGGATGACTATAGCATCCGTAAAAAAGGATAAATCAGCGGCTGTAAAGGCTAAAGACATTCTACCCACAAAAAAAATGTATCCCTCTACAGTGCTGAATCTTCGTTCCGAACCTGACGTTAATTCGCTGATAGTTGGTAAGCTTGAAAAAGGTGACACTGTTCTGGTTGGACAGGCTGAGGGAAAATGGTATCCGGTTTATAAGTCAGGCGCAGCTGTTCACAATAAATCGCAGGCCATCGGGTATGTTTATGGTACTTATTTGAAGGCCGAGGCTCCTAAGCAGATAAAGTCTGATGATTCGGCCAAAAAGCAGAAAGCTTCTCCAAAGGATCAGGTTCCGATTAAAATCGTCTCAACAAAGATGACCTTTAGTGAAGTCAAAAATCAGGTAACCTTTTTAGGAAATGTAAAAGTTACCAGACTTGATATTACTCTGACTTCTGATTCCTTGACAGCTTTCCTGCGTCAGGGGAGCGAATCTTTAAATGATGCAAGTAATAAAATTAAAAAAATTGTTGCTTATGGAAATGTTGACGTCGTAATGGGTAATCGCAAAGGGACTTGTGATAAGCTTACATTTTTAGTTGATCAGTCTATAATTATTATGGATGGAAAAGCTCGACTTGCTGATGGCAAAAATATTGTTCAGGGAAAGACTATCAAATTTTATTTGAAAGACAGCAGAAGCGAAGTTATCGGTGGCGATAAACCTGTAGAAGCTATTTTCTTCACTCCGAAGGATGTTTCCCCTTAGCCTCTTGATGTTGAACCAGTAACTATTCCGGAATTATTATGCCTTCGATAATAGCAAATAAAATAGTCAAATCTTACGGCCCTAAAGAAGTTGTCAGAGGAATCAGCCTTAAACTTGATGAAGGGGAAGTTGTGGGATTACTCGGCCCTAACGGCGCAGGTAAAACAACAACTTTTTACATGCTTGTTGGCGTGGTAAAGCCTACTGAGGGTGATGTTTATCTTAATAAACATAGAATAACCACTTGGCCTCTTCATGAAAGGGCGCGGCATGGATTGAGTTATCTTCCGCAGGAAAGTTCTATTTTTAAAAAATTATCAGTACGTAAAAATCTTGAAATAATAATCGAACATACCAAAATATCATCTAAAAACGTTTCAAAGCGAGCGGATGAACTTTTGGATCAGCTTGGTATTTTGCGTCTGGCAGATCAAAAAGCGATGTACCTGTCCGGTGGTGAAAGGCGCAGACTGGAAATTGCCCGGGCTCTAATTAACAATCCCAAGTTTATTCTGCTTGATGAACCTTTTGCCGGTATTGATCCTATTGCTGTTATCGAGATTCAGGATATTATTTCCACTTTGAAAGAGATGGGAATCGGGATTTTGATTTCAGATCACAATGTTAGAGAAACACTGACAATATGCGATAGAGCCTATCTTGTTTATGAAGGGCGGGTTATTTTGAGTGGAGCTCCTGAAAATATAGTAAAGAATACTAAGGCTCGACGTTTGTATCTGGGAGATAGTTTTCGGTTGTAGCGATGTTTTTTTAGTGCTGATAAAAAGCTTTTATAGGTTTAAATTGAGACAGGATTTTTGCACATAGTGTAAATTCTGTCTTTTTTTTATGGATTTTGGGAAAAAATGATCGTTCCTAATTTTAGATAATAATTTTGTTTCTAACTAATGGATTTGGATAGCTATTTCGAATTTTAATTATTTTAAATATTCAATATTATACTTATGGTGCTTATCTAAAAAAATAATTTTTTTAGGTGGTTATATCGAGTGGTGCTAGCGTATCTTCAAAATTGTTTTTAAAGTAATTTATAGTTTGTAGATTTACAGGCGTTCAGAACATTGGTACACTTTTTTCATGTGTAAAATTGTTTTTATAAAAAACTATATATTACAGTAATATTCATACTCTTTGTTGCAAGATTTAATTAAGTATGTCATTCTAAAATCAAGTAGTATTTTATATTATTCTTTAAAAATGTATTTTTTTTCTTTTTTCTTTGTTTAATGCTTTTTTAGTTAATAAAAATAATGTGTTAAGACTTTATTGGTAATGGTAAAATATGGGATTGGAATTAAGACAACAGCTTAAGCTTACTCAGCAACTTGTGATGACTCCACAATTGCAACAGGCGATCAAGCTTTTACAGCTTTCCCGTCTTGAGCTTGTGGATACAGTTCAGCAGGAGCTCATGGAAAATCCCCTTCTTGAAGAATATGAAGAGAAGGAGGTTTCTGAAGCTCGTGACAAGGATCAGTCTTCCGCAAGTGGAGAGACTGAAGAGCTGATGAAGAATGCTGACTGGGAGAATTATCTGGGAGAATTTTCCAGCTCTTCCAAGCAATCAATAGTTAGAGAGTCTGAAGCTTATGAAGACGGTCTATCTTATGATGCCCGTCTTACCAAGTCGACAACGCTTGATGGCCATCTTGGCTGGCAGATGACTCTTTCCGATTTTACTGAGAAAGAATGTGAAATAGCAGAAGCCATAATAGGTAACTTGAGTGAGGTCGGTTATCTTTGCATAGGGGTTGAAGAAATAAGTGAGATCTGTTCTGCTTCAGTCGATGAGGTTGAATCAGTTCTTCATAGAATTCAAAGGTTTGATCCTGTTGGTGTTGCAGCAAGAACACCAAAAGAATGCTTGACCGTACAGCTCGAAGTTTTAAAGTTGGACAACGATCCTATTTTAGTTTCTCTGGTTCGTGATCATTTAGAAGATCTGGAAAGAAGGCGTTATAAGCCTCTGGCCAGAAAATTTAAATTGAGCATGGAAGATTTGAAAAGCTATCTGGATTTGCTTCAGACTCTGGACCCGCTTCCCGGTGCAAGTTTTTCCGGGGGTGACCCTTTCTATATCAGTCCTGATGCTTATGTTTATGAGTATGATGGAGAATTTGTTATTGTACTAAACGATGACGGGCTGCCGAAATTGCAGATGAATTCCTTTTATGTGGAAACAACAGAAGCTGCAAAGGGAGCCGATAAAGAATATTTTCAGGATAAGATGCGGTCTGCCCAATGGCTCATGAAGAGTCTTTACCAACGGCAGAGGACTTTATTTAAAGTTCTTGAATCAATAGTAAGGTTTCAGGATGAATTCTTTAGAAATGGTGTAACTAAGCTCAAACCCTTAATTCTGAAGGAAGTGGCTGAAGATATTGATATGCATGAATCTACTGTGAGCAGGATAACAACAAATAAATATGTTGCGACCCCTCATGGTGTCTTTGAACTTAAGTTCTTTTTTAACAGTGCGTTGGAATTGGATGACGGTTCACAGGTAGGTTCAGAATCAGTAAAGGCCATGATAAAGAAGCTTATTTCTGAAGAAGATCCCAAAAAGCCTTATAGTGATGAAAAAATTGCTGAATATCTGAAAGAGAAGCTTGAAATTAATATTGCAAGGAGGACGGTAGCCAAATACAGAACCGCGCTGGGTATAGAATCTTCTTCCAAGCGCAAGAAGGTCTTTTAGCCAGTTATACTGGAATAGCATATTCACCCTAACTTAAGGAGGATCCTTATGAACGTAGCATTCACTTTTAAGAACTTCGATCCGTCTGAACATCTGAAGGAATATGCAAATACCCGTTTTAGCAAGCTTGAGAAGTTTGTTACCAATCCAGATAATACTGAGTTGCAGGTGAATCTTTCCGTGGATAGATTCAGGCATATATCGGAAGTTGTACTTTATTCAGACAATATTCACATCTCTGCATTTGAAGAGTCTGAAGATATGTATTCTACTATTGATATGGTCCTTGATAAGCTTGAAGCCCAGTTGAGGCGGATGCGTGAAAAGATGCGCAGCTACCGGCGTAGTGAAGTTACATCGGCTCGGATGGATGTGATCAGTTTTGACCTTGAAGATAAGGAACACAGACCTCCGCGTATAGTCGAGTCGGATCAGTTTGAACCCAAGCCAATGACGGTCGAAGAGGCCGCCTTACAGCTGGATTCATTAGACTATGATTTTCTCGTTTTCCGCAATGCTGACAGCGAGGGAATAAACGTAATCTATCGTCGTGATAATGGCGATTTCGGTTTAATAGACCCAGGATATTAGTATAATGAAAATAGGTGCTTTTTTGGCAAAGGATCTTGTTATTCATGAACTTGAAAGTGATAGCAAGGAAGGTGTTCTAAAGGAAATGGTTTCGGTCCTGATAGATTCAGGTCTTGATATGAACCCTGACGAAGCTTACAAGGTCCTTATTGACCGTGAAAAATTAGGTACAACAGGCATAGGGGATGGCATTGCCATCCCCCATGGTAAATTTGACTCCATCGAAGATATGTATGTTGTTGTTGGTCGAAGTGAGAAGGGTATTGATTTTGATTCACTTGACCACGAACCATGTCATATCTTCTTTTTGGTTCTGGCTCCTGAGCAGGGTGCCGGTTCTCATTTAAGAACTCTGGCTCAGATTTCCAGACTGGTTAAGGATGATGCTTTCAGGAAAGCTTTTATGCAGACTGAAAGTAAAGATGATCTTTGGAAGGTTCTTCAAAGCGTTTGATTGCGGAGGCAGAGGTGGATAGCGCGGATTCTTTTCCGGTCATTGTTGTAAGTGGTATGTCCGGAGCAGGTAAATCAACAGCCCTCAAAGTTTTTGAGGATTTGAGATTTTTCTGTGTTGACGGGCTTCCGGCAAGTATGCTGCCTCGTCTGGTCAAGTTGTTTAAAGGCAATGACATAACATATCGTGGATTAGTCCTTGGTATGGATCTCAGGCAGAAAAATTTTGTCGAAGAGTGGTCACAGACCAGAAACGAACTTGTTGAGAAGGGTATTAATCCAGCTTTAATATTTCTCGAATCGAGGCTTCCTGAGCTGGTCAGAAGATTTGCGACAACCAGAAGACCTCACCCTCTTGAGTCTAAAGCCATAGGTCTTGAACAGGCTCTTGAGGAAGAAAAAATTATTTTAAATCCATTACGCAATGAAGCTGATCTCATAATTGATACCACCCATTTTTCCATACACGATCTACGTAGAAAAATTCAGGAAAAATGGGTCTTTTTAACAGAAAAAGGCTCAGGGTTGAGAGTGCATGTCATGTCCTTCGGTTTTAAATATGATGTGCCTACCGAAGCGGATATGGTCATGGATTTACGTTTTCTGCCCAATCCTTATTTTGAGCCTGAATTACGCCCTTTGTCCGGTAAGGATAAATCAATTTTGAATTATGTTCTTGGTAAAGAACCGGGGTCTGTCTTTATTGATAAATACCTTAACTTTCTTAAGTATATATTGCCACTTTATGAAGAAGAAGGGCGGTATAGACTCACCCTTGCAATGGGGTGTACCGGTGGAAGGCACCGCTCCGTAGCCGTGGCCGAGACTATATATGCAGATCTGAGTTCCTGCGGGTATTCAGTAAGTATTGAGCATAAACATATTGATCTGGATTAATACCAGTTTTTCTAGGTAAAAAAATGAGTGAAACCGCCGGCAGTAATGGAATTGTCATTGTTACACACGGAGACTTTGGAAAAGCCTTGATAAAGGCTGCGGAATTGATAGTCGGTCCTATAGCTAATTGTGTTGGATTGAGTGTTGATGTCTCTGAAGGGATGGATGCCGCTGTTGATTCCATCAAAAAAGCTGTTGCAGAAGTAAAATCAGGTCTGGGAGTATTGATCCTTACTGATATGTTTGGAGGGACTCCAAGCAATCTTAGCCTATCTTTTCTTTCTGATGAGGTCGAAGTTGTGAGTGGTGTCAACCTTCCTGTGTTGCTGAAAGCCCTACAGCGTAGAGAAGACCCTCTGCATGAAATGGCGGAGCAGGCTCTTCAGGCCGGTATCAAGGGAATTGTTGTGGCCGGAGAAATGTTGCGAAAAAGGAAAAAAGGCTAGGATTGTCATGCAGTGGGTAAGAATTGACAACAGGCTTGTTCATGGTCAGATTATCGAAACCTGGTTACCATATACTCATGCTAAATATTTGCTGGTTGCTAATGATGAAACTGCTGAAGACAGTTTGCAGCAGCAGATTATGTCGCTTGCTATTCCCCAATCTGTAAATTGCATCTTTACTCGGGTTGATGCTGTTTCCGAAGCCGTTGCCAAGCTTGATTCGTCATCAGAGAATTCAAGTTACTTAATTATTTTTTCATCCTGCAATGATGTTAAGCGAGCTTTGGATAAAGGATTGAGCTTTGATGCCCTAAATATTGGCAACATTCACTATAGTCCTGGTAAAAAACAGATTTCTCCGAGCGTTGCTTTAAATTCCGAAGAAGAATCATGTCTTAGATATTTCGTTAACATAGGTATTGAGTTGGATTTCCGATGTGTCCCCAATGATCCTGTTCAGGTGAGGTTCTCATGAGCATGTTAATTGACTGGCAGAGCATATTTCCCCTATGGCTGGCGGGTGTAAGTTTTTTTTTGCGCTGTTTTCACTATTCAGGACTTCAATAAGTATAGGTCTGCTTGAAAGACCTCTTGTGATCGGCTTCCTATGGGGTGCCCTGACTGGAGATTATTCGGCAAGTCTTGGAATTGCTATTTTCTTTGAACTTTTTTGGCTCGATAATATACCCGCTGGTACTTATATCCCTCCTCAGCTTATAGCTCCTACATTAGCTGCATGTGTTCTCGTTACTAAATTTGAATTTACTCAGGCGCGTCAAATTGCGTTGGTCTTATTGGCATGTATGCCTTTAGCTAAAATTGGAGTTTTGATAGAATCTTCTTTGAGGCAGTTGCACAATAAAGGCTACCAGAAGCTGATTAACTGGGCACGGAAGGGGAGCACGAATGATCCTATCCCCGGTGAGCTTGTTTATTCTTCCATTTTTAGAACCTTTATTGCCTCTTTCTTTTTCTTCTGGTCAAGTGTACTGATTCTTTATTATGTGCTTCGGGCAATTTTTCACAAATGGGGTTTGACCATTGCAGCCATTGATCTTCAATGGTCCTATCTGTGGATTGCCGCAAGTCTTGGAGGCCTTCTGGCTCTTAGGCTCCGTAAAGCCTATGCTACGTTGGCATTCGGTATAGTTTTATCTGGCTTTTTTGTACTCGCTGTTCCTGTATGACTTGGCAGTACAAAAAGATTGTGATAGAAGACACAAGCTCAACTAAGCTAGCAAATTTTGAGGAGGAATTTTATTATGGCTATTTATGCTGTTGGACACAAAAATCCGGATACCGATACTATCGCTTCCGCGATTGCTATGGCAGACCTCTGGTCTAAAGTTAAAGAAGAAACTAAAGCTATTGCACAGGGTGAACTCGCTCCTGAAACAGCTTTTGTTCTCGAAAAGTTCGGTGTAGCAGCTCCTGAAGTTGTAACCGATGCTACTGACAAAAAGATCATCCTCGTTGACCACTCTGACCTTGCTCAGAGCCTTGATAACCTGGATAAGGGTGAAGTTGTTGCAGTTGTTGACCATCACAAACTTGGTGATGTTACAACTTCAAATCCCCTCGAAATGTGGGTTTGGCCTGTAGGCTGCACCGGTACAGTTATCAATTCCATGTACAAATTCTACAATGTAGAAGTTCCTAAAGAAGTAGCTGGAGTTCTTCTCTGTGCAATTCTTAGTGATACAGTTATGTTCAAATCTGTAACCTGCACCGATGCTGATAAAGCTGCTGTAGAAGAACTGGCTAAAATTGCCGGTGTTGCAGACGTAACTGCTCTTGGAATGGAAATGTTCAACGTTAAGTCCGCTGTTGCTGGTGCTTCAATGAATGAACTCGTTTTCCGTGATTACAAAGACTTCGATATGTCCGGTAACAAAATCGGTATTGGACAGCTTGAAGTTGTTGATCTTTCCGTATTTGATGACATTAAAGCTGACCTCTACGCTGAACTTGAAAAAGTTAAAGCCGACGGTCGTCACAGCTGCTTCCTGCTTTTGACTGACATCATGAAGGAAGGTTCAGAAATGCTGATCGTTTCTGATAATCCTGCAGTTGTTGAAAAAGCTTTCGGTGTTGCTCCTGAAGGAACATCCGTATGGCTTGACGGTGTAATGAGCCGTAAAAAACAGGTTGTTCCTAACTTTGAAAAAGCTTTCGCCTAAGCCGTTAGATTTTCAATTAGGTTTTATTTATCCCCCGCCTTTTGGCGGGGGATTTTTTTTGCTTAAAATTTAAACTTGTCATAAATAGATTATATCTGGTGTAGGAAAATATTTATTTGACAATAGTTATAAAAAAGTACATTAAATATAATGTTAAATGGTTTAGATTTTATGAGGGTTTAGAAGTGAATATAAATTTATTATGTTATGCTACTCTTGCTGATAAGTGTCCGGAAAATGCTGACAAATTTCCAATATCGCAAGATTCAAAAGTTGAAGATGTTTTAAATCAAATTGGTATTGATACTGATGATGTTAAAATAATTTTCATAAATGGGATTTCATCAGGCTTGGATTCTGTTTTATCAGATGGTGATCGTTTGGGAATTTTTCCCGCTGTAGGCGGTGGGTGAAAATAATTAGGAGGCGATATGAACAAGAATCACAAAATTTTAATTCTTTTTAGTTTAATCTTTTTGCTTTCTCTTGCTAGCAATTCCATCGCTTCCACAATTAAAGGTTCCAATTGGTATAATGAGTCCTCAGGCGTTTACAAGATGCAGTTGTGGGTTACGAATGATGATGTATCTATAAAGAATGTTAAATTCAGCAGTAAAAGCCTAGAAGGGTGGAGCTGGGATTACGCTGATGAGACTCATTCAAGCGTTATCCTTACAGGCTCGAGCATTGCAGGTGTTAAGGAAGTTTTACCTACTATTTATTTTGAAGCTCCAAATGTTTTTAATGAGTTTTCAGTTGAGTGGGCTGAGATAGCTGAAGGTTCCTATCTAACAGGAACAAATACTTATTCTTCCGGAAAATGGTTTTATAGCAAGGGTGACATAACGAATTCTCCGACACCGATCCCGGAGGGTGCATCTATTTTAGCTGCTGGTTTTTTGCTCTTATTTTGGATCAGACATAAAAGAATCTTTTTAAAACAGAATTAAGTACCATCATTTGAATAGTTAAAGGCTATCATTTCATCTAATTTTTTTATCGCGCTTGTCTCCTCTTTAAGAATGTTTATTTTTTCGTTTGGGGTATTGATGTTTGCAAATATCAACCCTCCGTGCTATCCGCCTTTTTTTGCATAGCGAAAGTATACATCCATAGGAGGAGTGTACGATGGCTAAACGCTGTCTTTTACGGTCCAAACTTCATAGGGCCACTATTACTGAGGCTTGCCTTGATTACGAAGGTTCTATTTCTATTGATACTGAACTTCTTAAATTAGCAGGGATAGTTCCATTTGAGCGTGTTGATGTTTTAAATGTCGATAATGGAGAACGTCTCACAACTTACGCAATCGAAGGCAAAAAAGGTGAATTCTGTTTGAATGGAGCTGCGGCTCATAAAGGTAAACCAGGACAGAAGATTATTGTATGTACTTATACATGGCTTGATGATGAAGAAATCAAGCAGCATCATCCTAATGTCATTTTGCTTGATGAAAGCAATAAACCTAAATAGGTCACCTGAAGGCGCGATAAGAATCGCGCCTTTTTTTTGAGTACTAGTTATAGCAATTTCTTGCTTACTCCTCGATTGCTGCAATGTTTGAGCGGCACGAACAATTCCTGCCTCTCTATTCTTTATAAAGGATACCTAGCCCTATAACTATTTAATGTAGCAAGTACAGTGTCGATGGTCGGTGGTCCATGTTCTGCTCATTTTTCTAAACTGAGTAGTGGGGCAGCTATGCGACTATATGGGGGCTTAGAATTATTATGTTTTATGGTTGTTTCTAAAGCTTTTCTAGGCTTATCTATTTATATAGTTTCTCCCCGTTGTATCTCCATTCAAGATCTAGCAATAATAATTCAAAAACGTATTGACTGAGTTGGTTAGTTTTTATAGAACCTGCTTCCCGGTTGTTGAGGGCCAGAAATTGGCTCGCGGGCGACTGAGGTTTTTTTTGTTTTAAAGCAAAAAAACGGTTGACAGGAGATGGACGTTTCACTAGGTTGCATCTCCGCGCTGAACGAAAGTAAGGCGCAGTGATCATTAAACTTTTTAGAATTTTAAGAGAGCAGAACGCATACTTTGATTAGTCCCTGCCGCCTGCTGAAGTGCTTCAAGCAAACTGTTTGAACGCTTCAAAAAAAGTTTTAAAAAGTGATTGACACTCGGGGATGGATTCACTAAGTTTCATCTCCGCGCTGAACGAAAGTAAGGCAACGTGATCATTGAACTTTTTGATATTTAGATCGATGCAAACGAGCTGGAATAAGTTTAAAAAGCATCGCTTGAATCAAGCATCTATATAAATAGAGCTTGAGCAAAATAAAAATCAAAAAGTTGTTGACACTGGACGGGGTTCCGAATAGGTTCTCTCTCCGCGCCAAACGGAAGTAAGGTGCTAAGATCATTTAATATAGGACGAGTTGAGGTTTTAAAACGAATACAGCCCTGACGGGTATGACGTTTAAGAGTAGCTTCGATTTGAACTGAAAAAAAAGATCTTAAAAAGTTGTTGACATCGGGTGCGGGTTCACTTAGATTCCCACACCGCACTGAGGAAACAAGGTGCTGAGATGATTGAAAATTTGAGGTA
>NZ_AUCX01000025.1 GCF_000429985.1 Maridesulfovibrio bastinii DSM 16055 | reverse complement strand
TCTAAGTCCTTGAAATATCTGGTGGAGCTGGAGGGAATTGAACCCACGGCCTCTTGAATGCCATTCAAGCGCTCTCCCAACTGAGCTACAGCCCCGCTTTGTGTGGAAATGGATTTATTAAATACAGCTCAACATGTCAACAATTTTAATTTGATAACCATCAATTTTCTACTTTGGTCCATCAATATATCGAGAGAACTTCTTGAGCAGAGTATTTTTGCCACTTTCAAACAGTCTGATCTGGTGTATCTTAATTTAAAAGATCAGATGCAGGTCCATATCACCGGACCTTCCAAAAGCCATTACGGTTATAACTTCAAGGCAATCTCAACCGGTAATTATTAAAATCGACTATCTATCATAGTTCCTTAAGATATTTATTAATATCTACTTGATCAATCTGTTCCGGCGCAAGAAATTTCATTGTATATTCCTTATAGATTCCCGTTTCAAGGAACAGTCTGAAAACATCAGCATCCAGATGCTGGTCTTTGACCATAAGGATCATAATATCGAGAGCTTCGCTCAATGATTTAGCCTTTTTATATGGACGATCGCTTGCAGTAAGCGCTTCAAAAACATCTGACAAGGCGAGAATCCTTCCCGGCATTGAGATCTGATCGCCTTTCAACTTTCTAGGATAACCAGTTCCGGCAAGAGTTTCATGGTGAGCTCCGGCGTATTCAGGAATTTTGGTTAGATTAGACGGATAAGGAAGCTCCTCAAGCATCACAATAGTGGCAATGATATGTTCATTAATTTTATAGCGGTCTTCCGGTGTCAGTGTACCCTTTTGTATGCACAGGTTATAGACTTCACCAAGATTATACATATTTTCGGGCGGCTTCATCGCAAATCGGCCTTCACTGCCTGTTTTTACAGCAGAATCAAATCTTTCTATAATATGTTCAGGCCTATCGGAAAGTAATTTTTCCTCGTGCGGAAGTTCCGGCTCATCCGCAGGATACCTGAGCTTTTCCAGATGCCCGAGGCCAAGTCTGTCATCAAGATATCTGACCCAAGTTTTCTCGGAAATTTTATGAATACGTTCAATTTTCTCATTATCCATAAACTCGCTGCCTTCATTGCATTCAGCAATGAACGCAAAATCATCCCGTATTTCCTGCTGTTTTTCGAGAAGTGTTTTTCTCAAATCAAGAACATCGGAATCAGTCACGCAACGATCCCGCCAGTAATCTACTTCGGCATCCCTCAGCAGGACTTCAAATCTCATACGAATTTCATGGATACGGTTGTAGATCGTTTCAAGCTTGGTCGCTTTATCAACTATATATTCCGGGGTTGTGACTTTACCACAATCATGCAACCAGGCTGCAACGCGAAATTCACGCCACTCATCATCCGTGGAGAGATTAAAACCGGCAAAAGCCTCATCGGAATTCTCGTTTGCGGCCTTGCCAATCATCATGGCAAGCTCCGGCACACGTTCGCAATGACCTCCTGTATAGGGAGATTTATGGTCAATAGCTGTGGCAATCAGCCGTATAAAAGAATCCATCAGCTCATGTGTAGCGTTTTCATATTCGCTTATGGATTCAGACATGGCTACCATGTGTGCCGACAAATCAACTATTTCAGTAATATTGCTGCTGACAGGTACAACTTCATTATAACGTCTTTCTTTGACCTTTATACTCTCGCCCATCAGAGCTTTTATTGGATTCACAATTAGTCTGGCTATGAACATTACCAGCGGAAGGAAGAATATAAGAAGACACAGGGTAGCTATAACTGAGAAGCGGACTTTTTCCATATAAGGCTTCAGGGTTGAAGACAAAGGAACTATAAATCCAAGATATTCATCATGCCCGTATAAAGATTGAAGGCGGGAAACATAGACAAAATGTTTTTTACCATCCAGCTTTATTGTCTTAAGACGCCCTCTCAACCCGACATCTTTAGTCATTGTCAAAAATTCCGGGTAAGGAACCGAGCCCATCTGAGTGGATAAATTTGATTTTTCCGTCCCCATACTGAAAGACAGCCATTTCTCGTCCAGCTTCTTATAATCTTCATCAGTTAAAAGATTCATGACCTTCGTCAGCAGGCCAGCCAGTACAGCTTTTTCAGGACGAACCAGAAAATGGAGTCCTTCCCCACCATCAACATTAAGCTCAGGAAGTATTGGACCGAGCTTAAGGCTTTTCAAAAAATATGCGGATTGCAGGAACTTGAAGACAGGCGCACTATCAACAGTGGCATAAGCTTTACCAGCCATTACCGCTTTTAAAGCGTCCAGAGATGTCTTTACATAATGCAGCCTGATATCAGGATAATTCTTTTTCAAAAATTTGGCTGTAGCCCAGCCTTTAGGAATGGCAACCTTCTTACCTTTCAGCTCGGCAAGGGATTTAACTGTCACCCCTTTTTTGGTTACAGCAATCTGGGGCATGCGTAGATATTCCGGTGTAAAAATTCCCATTTTCTGCCGCTCAGGTGAATCAAACAGCGAATGCAGAAGGTCCAGTTCTCCTTTCTGAAATAGTTTTACCAGAGTATCCCAGTCAAATCCGTTAACATACTTAACTTTAAGCCCTATTTTACCAGCCAGAAGATTAAGCAGATCAATGGAATATCCTCTTGGGCTGCCACGCATGGCAAAGTCAAATGGAGGCCAGTTTAATTCATTTGAAGCAGTAATCGTTGTTGTTTTTGCAAGGAACTCTTTTTCTTCAGCATTTAAATCGATATTAACTCTGCTTATTTTCTCAGCCTTAATTTTAACTTCGGCTGCTTCAGCGGTAACATCGCCATTTTCTTGAAATAAAAATACTTTACTATTGGGTATAAGCCTCTGATTTTTTAAAAATCTGGTCATGCTGGCTAAAGAAATATCCACAGCAACAACCTTATGACCATTGTTTACAGCTCTGGCATAGGTCACTCCGGGTGAGTGCAGGTAGGAAAACATATACGGGCTGGTTTTGATTATTCCTTTCGATGCGGCAGCCTGAAGAAACCACGGTCTTGTGCTCGGATCATAGATTCCGGCTTCTTTGGTGCTGAATCTGACTTTCATGTCGGCATCAATAAACGATGTGACTTTTATTCTTTTACCATTCTCTTTATAAATTCTGATGGCAACCCAGCGGTCAACAGGAGCAGCCCCAATCTCCCGGCGCACACTTTCAGAACTCTCAAGGTTTATAACTTCAAAAAAATCGCCATTATCACACCCTATGTAAACCGCATAATAATTAGGAGCGTCTTTCATTGCTGACGAAAGCAGAGGGAGAGAAACGCAGTTCTGAAATGAATCAGAAAAATCTTCTATGGAGTCAATACTGCCCAGCATATTGACTATATTAGCACTCTGTCTATCCAGAGCATGAATTCTCTCGCTTACTTTTTCAGAAATACCAAGAAAGGATTTTTCCGCTGCTGTTTTGGCAAGGTCACAACTGAAATAAAACTGCAATCCGAGCACAAGGCTTACGGTAATGCAGACGACAAGCAGAAACATTGACAGGACTGTCACTCGGAGAGAAACCGTTTTATCTCGCAATATATTAAACATTACCGTACCTTACAACTAAAACATACAAGCATTACATAAAAATGAACAAGCAGCCTTTCGAAAAGAAAATTTGTTGTAAAAGCAAAAAAATATCTGGTAATTCATTACATATATAGCAGCTGTATAACAAGAAAATAATAAGATTAATAAAAAGGGAATCCCCACATATACAGTCATAAACAAATCTGCACATGCGGGGAATTTCTCATAAAAATAATAATGATATTTTTTATTCAGTCAGTCTTTCTACAAAGATATAAATTGGCAAGAGCAACAATAGAAGTACCTAAAATCAACATCAGTGAAACTGCATTTATAACAGGAGTACTACCATCTCTAACCTGTAGATACAGATTTATTGGAAGAGTAGGTTCAGAACCGACAAGAAATAAAGTTGTATTAAAATTTTCAAAACTCATCAGAAATGCAACAGCACCTGCTCCTGTAATAGCCGGTCTTAAAAAACGTAAAGTTACATAACGTATCACCTGAAATTCAGTGGCCCCAAGATTAAGAGCTGCTTCTTCATAAGAATGGTCAAATTTACGCAGTCTTGCAGAGACTACAAGCGTTACAAATGTTGTAATAAATGAAAACTGCCCCAAGACAACGAGCCAGAAGCTGGGACGAAAAAGTCCTATATCAAGACCAAGATTATCCTCAAAAAATGTTCCGGCAGTATTTGAAGCAAATAAAAGTGAAATACCAAGAATGACTCCCGGAATAACCAATGGCGCCAGCATCAGAAAATAAAGAATCCCTTTGAATCTGAAATTTTCTTTTTCAAATAAAAAGCTGGCGCAGGTACCTACAACCACACAGAGAATTGAAACACATGCCGCGGTTTCAAAACTCGTCAGGATGGACCTCATCATACTCGAATCCTGAAACAACCCTATCCTTTCAGGACCAGCTGAAACAAACCAGTCTGTGGTGAATCCCTGCCACGGAAGATAGGGAAAATCAGAATTATTAAAAGCAAGTATACAGGTAATTACCAGCGGGGCAAAAAGGAAAACAAAATAAAGAATTATGAAAAAATTAAAAGAGCGGCAATAGGCTTTACTCCGGGGTAAAGAACGAATCATCAGGCAACCTCCCCCAGTTTCTGTCCGGTCAGTTTAAGCCCGACCCAGATAATAAGTGAGCTAAGGAGCAAAAGCAGAAAACCGAAGGCGGCTCCCTGATTCCAGTTGAAGCTGGCAATAAACTGATTGTAAATCTGCTCCGTAAACCACAAGGAGTTCTTACCGCCCATCAGATTCGGGGTCAGGTAATTCCCAAGAGCCAGCATAAAAACAACTATACATCCTGAAGTTATTCCGGGTTTACAGTGTGGAATTATTATCTTTCGCCATATAGCCAGCTTTCCGGCACCAAGATCACACGCCGCTTCAATTAAACTGTTATCAAGGCTTTCCATGACGGAAACCAGCGGGACAATCATAAAAAGCATTGAGGTGTAAACAAGCCCCATAATCATAGTTGCATCATTGTAGAGCATCTCTATAGGAGAATTTATAAGCCCTGCCTTGAGCAATATAAAATTGATGACCCCAGATTCCCGCAAAAGAATCATCCATCCATAAACCCTTACAAGTTCGCTGACCCAGAACGGCAGAAGCAAGAGGACCATCAAAGTTCCCCTGATTCCGGGTCTGGCCAGTTTCGCTATATAAAAGGAAACAGGCAGAGCAAGCACAAGACAGATAACGGTTGTAATAACTGCATAGCCGGCGGTTCGAACAAAGGTAAACCAGTAGATTGGCTCCGTAAAAAAGTTTTTGTAATTCTGGAGAGTCCAGACCATATCTCCGTAATCGTTTTCACCTCTGAAACTCATGGTCAGCAGATCGAGATGAGGTAGGACAATAAGCAGTAACAACCAGCACAGCACAGGAGTTAAAAATACCCAGAACATTATCCTGAAATTCTTCACCTAGACCTCCGCCTTGAAGCACACCCCTGAATCAGGGAGCCAGCCAACTGAAATATTATGACCGGGTTCAATATAATCAAACTGGCGATTCTGGGGCAGGCTTACTATAAGCTCGCGATCATTCCCTGTTACTGTCAGTAAACGACTGTTGGCTCCATCAAAGAGAATACTTTTAACGGTTACCCTGAAAATATTCATTTCCGAGGTTTGATCCGGTTCAATCAGCATTGCTTCCGGCCTCAAGAACAAGTCCGCCTTTTCCCCTTTTATAAAACCGTGCTGCGACCTTATATTAAAGGTGTATCCCTCCGGAGTAGCCACAGTTACTTTATTTTCACAACTGTCTATAATTGTGACTTCCCAGCGGTTATTCTCACCCACAAAACGGGCAACAAATGGAGTTTCCGGGTTTCCATATAAATCTTTAGGTGAACCAACCTGTTCAAAGCATCCTTTATTCATAACAGCAACTTTGTCGGACATAACAAGTGCTTCGGACTGATCATGGGTTATATAAACAAAAGTTGTTCCGACTTTGGACTGCAACTTTTTCAATTCAACTTTCATTTGCTCCCTCAGTTTAAGATCAAGAGCTCCAAGTGGTTCATCCAGAAGCAGAACCGATGGCTCCAGAACCAGACAACGGGCGATAGCTACCCGCTGCCGCTGCCCTCCTGAAAGCTGGCTGACCTGTTTTAAACCGTAACCGGGCAGCCCCACCCTTTCCAGAACAGCTTCAATTTTAGATTTTATAACCGCAGATTTAAATCCGCGACGCTTTAATCCAAAACCGATATTTTCAGCAACATCCATCATTGGGAACAAGGCCAGGTGCTGAAAAACAAGATTGACAGGACGTTTGTTCGGAGGGACTCCAAGCATACTTTTGCCCCGGATTTCAATATCCCCTGAAGTCGGCTCCTCAAATCCGGAAATCATCCTTAGAAGTGTGGTCTTTCCACACCCGGAAGGACCGAGTATTGAAAAGAAAGAACCCTGAGGAACATCAAACGAGACATTATCCACAGCCTGAAACTCACCGAAAGTCTTTAGCAATGCGCGTATTGAGAGATCATTATTCATTTACAGCCGGTCTCTTTAAAAGATTAAGGCCGGAACATAATATTTCCGGCCTATATTACAACATGTGGGAGCCGCTTTAGTCGGCAGCTTTAATTTTATCGAGTACTTTTCCTTCCATGCTTTCAATTTTAGAAGGAACAGGAGGATACCAGTTGATCTGATCAATTACAGACTGGGGGAATGAGCGTGAAAAGTTGGCAGCTACTTTTTTATCAGTATACTTGATAGCTCCGATAGAGGCGGTGGCGCATTTTTCCTGAGAGGTAAAGTATCCTGCATTTTCAGGACGCATCATAAAATTAACCCATTTATAAGCGGCAGAAACATTTTTGGCTTTGGCAGGAATTGCAAAGGTGTCTATCCAGCCTAAAGCACCTTCAACAGGAGCTTTGAAGTCAATATCGCTGTTATCGGCATGAAGTTTCCAGCCGCCATTATCCCAGGCCATGGCTACATAAACTTCACCTGAGCGCATGGACTCAAGAAGGGAGTCACCATTGGCCCAGTAATTTTTAACAAGTGGTTTAGCCTTGATAAGTGTTTCAGCAATGTTATCCAGCATCGACTTGTAAGCTTCCGGACGGCTGTAGAGTTCAAAAGGATTGTATCCGAGAGCAAATCCCATAGCTATCAGGGTAGGTCTTTTAAGGCGGTAACTGATGCGTCCTTTATACTTGGGGTCAATTAGAGATTTAAATGATGCAGCTTCAGGAGCTTTGGAACTGTTGACAACAAGACCGGAGGTTCCCCAGCAAAAAGGCACGGCGTAGGAGCTTCCCTTTACAAGGGTATTCTTTTTAACCGCAGCAAGCATTGAGGGGATAAAAAGTCCTGAATCAATTTTGGAATAATCAAAAGGCTGATAAATTTTATACTTGGCCTGAACAGAAGAAATTCTATCCTGAGAAGGCTGAGCCAGATCAAAACCTGCTCCGCGGGTAGCTCTCAGTTTTGCAATCATTTCTTCATTGTTTGAATATGTAACCTCGACGTTGATACCTGTTTCCTTTTCAAAAGCATCCACAACTTTTTGCGGGGCGTATCCTTTCCATGTCAGCAGTTTTAAAGTTTCGGCCTGAGCTGATCCCGCCCATGCCACCATTACCAGTAGAATAAGAAACATTAACCTTTTCATTGAGAGAAACTCCATAGTGTTATTAGTAAACGGCCGAAATTGATAATTTCATCATTTACTTCTGCCAACTGGTTTAAACAACAGAGCAATGTCACAATAAGGCTACGTTCATGCTACAATTCATAATAAAAAAGGCCGGCGAAAACTTCGCCGGCCTGAATATCCATTAAGTACAATCAAAAATTATAAATTTCTTTTTCTTCTAAAGGCGATTCCACGCAGCAGCAGTGAAACAACCGCTATAATTATAAGCATTGCGGTTCCATAATCATGACCATATCCGATGACACAGCCGCCTGAACTGCCGGATGACGAGCTAAGTCCCAGAATCTGCGGGTCCTCAATGGTTCCAAAAGTTCTATCGGAGTCATACTCACCGTTATCTTTTAAAACTGAAACCACATAATATGTGGAATCCCTGTCGAGAGTTTCAACCGGGTTGATGAATCGTCCGCTAATGTCGGTCAACCACCAGTTGCCGTCAGAATAATCTTCAAACTCGGCATAATTGAACAATTTATTAGTTCCGTTATCAAAAAGTCTGGCGAGTTTTAACCACTTCGGAGTCAGTTCCGGCAGGTCAGTTACTGCATACCTGACACTGATGGTGCTGTTTACCGTTGTCTGAACCTCAAAGTAAGCCTCATCTCCGTAAACAGTTGTCAGAGATGTGCCGTAATTAGAGTTCACTGTGCTGACATCGTTCGGGTAGCAGTTTTCTGTCAGTAAAGTTGCTATCGGAGAATTTACCTGAGAAGGATTCAACTCAACGTCATCACTTATAGAAGGTTCATCTGCCAGAGCACTCACAACAAGAGCATACGGTTGTGGTCCCTTGGGAATATTATGTGCGCTCACTTCAACTGTATAGGTTCCAACTTCCGGCTCAGGTATTTCCACAGAGACAACGTTATTTACACGGTCAAAATCTGATGAAGGTGCGTTTAATCTGAAAAATCCCATAATTGCCGGAGTAATCGGCACCGTGGTCCAGGCATCGGACTCATAAGCTAATCCCTTGCCGCTGTCTGCTCCAACGTAGATTCCAAGATTCTCGTTACTTTTTTCAACTGAGATAAGAATATTTCCTTCATTGATAACGATACCAACCGGAACAGCTGTCTCACCAGTCGGTATATAAGCATAATCTTTTCTAAAGAGTTCTCTGCCGACAGTCCCGTTGGAATAACTATAGACGACAACAGAAACGGGAGAAGCGATACTTTCATCATTACTGAAAGCAAGACCTACTGATTCGAGAGTTACAGGATATGAAGTAAAAGAGGATGGGTCTATGGAAAGGGCAATCTTGTCAGCGGAGTAAAAGCCAGTAGCAGTATTTACATACATCTCCCTGACTATTGTTCCCAGGTCACGGGCATTGTTAGGGTAAACCCAGGTATTGTCAGGTTTCTTAATTCTAAGATCAAGATCATTTACAAGTCCTCCTAACGAGACCTCCGATCCCGGATAGTCTGTCCAGTCAAGCGTGGCTTTAAACGGTTTCTGACTGCTGCCAACAGTAAACTGAAAAGTTTTTGAATAACTGCTATCAGCAGGAGCTTCGGTATCTATGTCGTAATAATAAATCTTAAAATCACTATCAGCATTCACAGATGATTCGAAATCAACCCTACCATGCCCCTGAGAATTATCAGGCATTGAAAGAACTTCCTGCTCATTACTCTCACCATACTGCCCCGGAACCAGAGATTCCGCTCCGTTTAAAAGAGCTGCCTTGACAAGCGCCGCACTGGGATCAGCAAATCCCTCTTCTTTCATTAAATATTCACGCATGATGACCGCTGTTCCGGCAACCAGTGGAGTAGACATGCTGGTTCCTCCCATCCACTGGTAATAGTCATTATATGCGCCCCATCCCTGTCCGGATGTAGCTGAACTCTTTGTAGAAAGTATATTGGTTCCCGGAGCCACAACGTCAGGCTTGAATCTGCCGTCAATTGTCGGACCGCGGGAAGAAAAGGCTGCAATGCCATAAGGTTTGTCTGAAGTAAGGTCAGATTTAACTGGTTCCCCATAAGTTCTGAAAGTTCCCCAGCTGTCACTTGCATAGCCTTCCGATTCCCCCATACGGTAAGATTCGCTGGCACCGACACTGAGACAATTTTTTGCACTGGCAGGAGTGTCACTGCTGTAGGGATCGATTATGCCATTCATGTCTTTATCTCTGCCTGCGTTCCCGGCAGCAAAAAGAACGAGATAATCTTTGTGATTCCACATAAACAGGTCAACGTCTCTGCATTCACTGCTGTATCCGCCCATACCGGAACTTCCCCAGCTGTTGGAGCAAACTCTTGCTCCGGCATCGTAAGAAGGCTGAAATAAATTGGCAAGATTAGCTGGAATACCCGCAAGATTACCGTTTACATCGGCCATTGCAGTAAAATAAAGCTCTGCCTTCGGGGCAGCACCGGCAAAACATGTATCAGGAAAATAGTTGTTGGACGGTTCGGAACCGGAGCGCATTCCATTGCCGACGGCAATACCCGCGACATGGGTTCCATGCCCGGCATAATCGACTGAACTTGCACCACTATTGACATCATATCCGACAACTCTTGACCCACTGTTTCCGTCACTAAAATCCAGATGCATATTAGCTGTGTTACCGGTATCAAGCCCGGTATCACATATAGCCAGAATCTGTCCTTCACCATATAAATTACCGCCGGAAACAGGCCACTCTATCTCCTGAGCTGAACGGAGTCTAATAATCCCGGTTGAAATATTATTATTGATGTGATGCGAGGGCTGTTTTTCAATACTTTTAATTCCGCTTATCGCTTTAAGCCCTTCAATATTTTTCATTGGTATTCTGATGTCTATAACAACACTTCGCTCTGAAGAACTGTCACTATCAACAATTGCTCCACGAGAAATAATTTCATCGACCAATGAATCCACATCGACATCCGGGAAAGCTATTATCCTGAGTTTTGCGTAACTATCCTGTTTCTGAAGTTCCTCGGGGGTAATGTCATATGCATTATTTGTCAGAGTAAGCTCAGGTTCATACTCTCCAATCCAACGGACGAAATCCAGAGTTTCAATTTCACCTTCAGCACTTTCATCGGCGCTGATTATAAACGCATATTGCGGAATATAATCAAAAATAACAGCTCCGATATCGGTTAGAGCCTGCTTCCACTCAGCTTTAACCGGACCTGAAAACTGAACTATATAATATGAATTATCCGAACTACCGGTTTCTTTATTCACAGATTTGGAGGTCTCATTGGCAGGGCTTTTAAAGATAACAGAACCGGATGCGCCATCAAGAGGATCAAAACTTCTGCCATTCAAAAAAAGTCTCGGGGAGCCTGAATCTGCTCCCTGCGCAAAAATGCTGGCGGGGATTATCAGCCCGGCACAAAAAACAACTAAAAAAATAAAATTTTTAATCTTTCCAGCACTGAACATTAAAAACCACCCTTTTTTTATGTTTTAGCTGACTGCCGGGCAGCCACACTTATTACAAAGATATAACCAGCACCATAATTGAATGGAAAACTATATCATCTTTATTAATATTTCAAATAATAAAAACCGGATAGCGGGCCTGTTATCAGGTCTCTGCTATCCGGCGGTTATCAGCCGTACTATATGAAGTACAGAACTAGTTATAAACTATATTAAAATTACTCCAAAGACTCACCTTTCCTGAGTTTAGAACGAATTTTTGAATATTCACTCTCCATTGCTTCAAGCTTTTTCAGGAGGTTCTCTTCAGCTTCGGAACGATGCATGATATCCCTTACCGCTCCGTTTTCAATAACCAGTCTACGGTCGGCTGAAAGGGCAAGGACGGGATCATGAGTGGCAATGACAACAATTTTATCGCTTTTGACAAGCAGCTCCAAGGCCCTGATTTTATCAACACCGGCATTTTCAATTTCATCAATCAGCAGAATAGGAGACCAGCTTAAAAGCGCAGCATCAGCAATCATAAGGGCTCTGGATTGTCCCCCGGAAAGCTGAGTAAGCTGGGTTTCACGTTCAAAATTCTCCCCGGCCAGTTCATTTGCAGCTGCAAGAACTTTGCAGGCGGTCTCCTCAGGATCGTCAACACTTCTGCTTTCCGCATGAGTGCAGATAAAATCATAAACCCCCATATCCAGAACAAAATTCATATTCTGAGTAAGCTGGGCAACAAGCCGGCCCTGCAACTCGAAACGGCTGTCGGGGTCAGGCTTTACTCCATCAAGAAGTACAGTCCTCATTGATGGAGTATCGCAATCAGCAAGGGATTCAATATCATACAGGAACCTACTTTTGCCGGAGCCCGTTGGTCCCAGAAGGGCTGTTATTTCTCCGGGCGAAAAAACAATGTCATTTCCTTCGGCATTACCTGATTTATCCTGCCCGGCAATAACAGTAAGGCTATTGAGACTTAAAAAATCACCGTGCATCAGAACCTCCGAAAACAGCTTTTTTCACATTGCCCTTCTGATATCTGTTACCGATTCTTGTTTCACTAAGACAATAAGAGCAGACCGCAGCAGGCATTGCAAAACGCAGCCGCATTTCAGTTACTGTTTTTATATCCGGAGCCATGCTCAAAACAGTTGCAAGGTCACGGCATCCCTGTCCGGTAAGTCCGTTAATATTTCTTATAACCGCTTTCTTGTTCATCTGACGGATGCGATGCCGATAAACCTCGCGTTCAGCCTGTGAAACAAGATCACCTTTGGTCACCAGTACAAGGTCTGCCAGCTTAAGCATAGGGCCTATTTTTTTAGGAGCCTCAATGCCCATAAGGTTATCAATAACGCAAATTCCCAGCACTCCGCGCATGTGCGGAGAGCAGCGATTGCAGAGTCCTGCAGTCTCGATAATACAGCACTCGGCATTTGTCCCTTCTGCCCAGCTGAAAGCTTCTTCCAGATTAGTGGCAAAAAAATGATCAGGACAAAGACCGCCGGAAAGCACAGCAGTTGAAGGAATACCGGCCCTCGCATAAATATCGTCATCCTTAGTCTGCAGGCAGTCGAATTTGACTACAGCGCATGAAATTCCCTTAGCAAGAAGATCAGAGCAGGCTTTGGTCAATATAGACGTTTTACCGCATGAAGGAGGTCCGGCAACAGTTACAAGTCTCAAAATGTCTCCTTGACAAGCTTTCTGAAAGTTCCGTTCAATTCATCACGCAATACAGTTATATCATTATCATAAATAAAGTCCCATCCAACCCATTTAATTGTATTTTCAGGAGCATGGGTTGGTGGAAGCGGTCCACCTAACGGCAGAAACCATTGCGCGCTGGGAATCTCTCCGAATCCTTTGATGAAAAACTCTAAAATTTTGTCGATCCGGGGCCGGGCGTCCTTTTTGGCCAGAAAATATATGGGACTTGCGGCCGTACCGTCTTTGGGCCAGATAACTTCCATATACTCAGGCTGTTTGGATGTTTCTGCAAAAAAATACGGAAGAATATAGATGCCTCCGCCCTTCTCTGCTCCGCCTGATTTTCCCATTCTTGAAGAGTGCATAAGACCGTTGGCATTGGCGGCAAGCTTTTTGATGCCTTCCATACCAAAATCCTTATAAATCAGCATAAGTACGGCATCAGCCATATCATCACCGTCTCCGCACATGTTGATCTGGCCGCGATACTTGGGGTCCAGCAGATCGGCCCACTTTTCAGGCGGAGGAGTATCACCGAGGCGCTGCTTATCAACCATGAAAATATAAGGGGTCAGGGCATAGACGGTGTAATGACCTTTAGGATCAACTATCCCGGCCTTTTCATGCAGCGGGGTGACTTTTTCAGGCAGAACAGCTTCAAAAAGCCCGGTCTTTACAAATTTATCTGAAAATCCTTTGCGGAAAAAATCACCAAAACCGATTGAAGCAATGATTGAAGGAAGTTTGTCCGGATCACTTTCGTAATGCAGAGGATCAAAAGGGTCCACAGAAGTGCAACCCATGGGGATATGAATTTTTATTGGATCATTCTCCTCTTCATAAGCCTTGATTACAGCGTCAAGCCGTTCTTTAACTGCCAGCTTGACCGGGCATGGAGAATAAAGGAGCAGATCAAGGTCTGCGGGGTCAGGAGTATCCTGTTGCCCGGACTCTATAACCGAAGCCATCAATTTATCGAGAGTCTTCATAATTTTCCCTTTTTTGCGGTGTAGAATCCGACATTTTTGAATTTTAATACAATATTGTAGCAAATTTTCTATAAAAACGTTGACTTTTAAATTAAAAGCAACACTTATGCCATAAAGGCTAAGACTATTTCTGAAAGGAAACAAGCCTCAACAGAATTAAGCTGACACAATAAGCCTGAAACTTAGCATTGTGTTTCATTAAGTCGTGCGATCGAATAAACGATCTGCTACTGTTAATTACAAATGGCGTATTAAGAACATTAATGACGGGCTGTAATCACCACATAAATATTTAATATAAACAAACTTAGACTGTTTTTGATATTTGCCGGTTCTGATTATTATGATATTTTAAAAACATCCTAAACAACAATACACTCAATCATAACCAAAGGATTAAGCTATGGCGATAATAACAATTTCAAGAGGCTCATACAGCAAAGGAAAAGAAATAGCGGAGAAAGTCGCTTCGTGTCTGGGATATTCCTGTACATCAAGAGATATCATTCTGGAATCTTCAGAAGAGTTCAACATACCTGAAATAAAACTTGTCAGGGCTCTGCACGACTCTCCTTCGGTCCTCAACCGTTTTGTCCACGGCAAGGAACGCTATCTTGCCCATATAAGAAGCGCGCTCCTACAGTCGGCAAGAAAAGATAATCTTGTTTATCACGGTCTTGCCGGACACTATTTTCTGATGAATATTCCCAATGTTTTCAAAATAAGGATTACTGCCGACATTAATACCAGAGTCGCAGAAGAAATGACCCGTGAAAACATTTCAGCAGAAAAAGCTGAATATATTCTCAGAAAGGATGATGAAGAACGCCGCAAATGGGGCTTGCAGATTTACGGAATAGACCCATGGGACAGCAGACTCTATGACATGACCCTGCATATCGGGACATTCAAGGTGGAAGATGCTGTAGAAATAATCTGCGAACAGGTCAAAAAGGGAGCTTTCAAAACAACAGAAAAAGCGCAGAAATGGCTTGATGATCTGGCGCTGGCTGCAACCGTAAAAGTCGCCATTATTGATGTGGCTCCGATGGCTGAAGTTACAGCAGACAGTGGCGTCGTAAGCATCAATTCAACAAGGCTCAACACCAGCGTTTCATGTCGGCTTTACGATCAGATTATGGAAAAAGCCGCTAAAGTAGACGGAGTTTCAGAGGTCAAAATCCTCGGCACGGGGAAGATAGCCCAGAGGGTTGTTAATCCTTTTCACCATATTGAATAACATTACTTTTTGCGGAACTCATGCCATGCTCTGATTTTGGATGAGTTCAATTTTCCCATAGCGGCTTCAAATAAGAATGAAGCCGCTATGAAAGCAAAAAATGCCCAGCAGGCTTCAGGATTATCGTATGCTGAACGCCATAACAAAGTTACAAGTGCTCCAAGGCAGACAATAAACCCGACAAGCATGGGAGTCTTGCGGGCTTTTATTTTTTCCGCAAGGAAAAAACCAGCCAGATTCACTCCTGAAAATATCAGCAGAAACCCGGCACTGGCTATGACTGATATAGCCTGAAGATCGAGAAAATTTGCCATAAGTAATGAAAGCGCACCTACAATCAGAACTCCTGAAGGCTGATTCCAGACTTTGCGTTCCATTATTTCCGGCAGTTCTTTTTCCTTTGCCAGAATAAATCCCAGCCGGGCGTTTCCATAAATAGTGGCATTAATAGCTGAAAATGTAGCCAGCATAGCGGAGACACCCACCAACGAGAATCCGAACTGCCCCAGAGCCGGACGGGCGGCTTCCGCAAGAACGTAATCTTTTGCTGAGGCAATCACATCTTCAGGCACCACACCAACGGTTAATACGGCAACAAGCACGTAGAGGGCGATAACCAGCCCCACTGAAAGATAAAATGCCCTAGGAAGATTTACCGCCGGATTTTTTATATCCTCTGCGGAATTAGCAATCAGTTCGAACCCTTCATAAGCGACAAAAATAACCATCCCAGCGGGAATGATGGATGAGACAGGAGCCCAGTTTGAAACTGCGAGCCTGTCCGGTTCAATAAAAGCAATCCCGGAGGCAATCACTACAGCCAGCAGAACAAGCTTCAAAACAACGATGATTGTTTCCGAACGGCTTATGATCTCCGCCCCGACTAGATTGAGCAGTGACGGCAGGATAATGGCTGCACTTATTAAGGTATGATGGAGAAAAAAAGACTGATGTGAAAAAAATGTTTCAGCATACGAGGCAAAAGCCGTGGCATAAAGGGCGAGCGTGACCAGATAACTGAGCCAGAGAACAAAATTAAAGCCGCCAGTAAGGCTGTCTCTGCCGAAGGCCTGATCAAGAAAAACAACAGTTCCGCCCTGACTCGGGAAGACAACGGACAGTTTTGCGTAGGAGTAGGCTGTCAGCATGGAAATTATTCCGGCGATGATAAATGCCAGAGGTGTTGCGCCGTGAGCCATGGAAACAGCAACGCCTAGAACAGCAAAAATTCCTCCGCCGACCATGCCACCGATTCCTATGGAAACTGCCCCAAGCAGACTTATGGAACCTTCATTTTTTTCACTCAACCTTCAATCTCCTTATAAACAAAAAAGCCCGGCTCAATTGAAACCGGGCTTTTGCATCCTAATTATTTTTCCAGCAATTCTCTGACTTCATCACCTGATTCTGCGGACAAAGCCTTTTCGGCAATTAAACGGCAGTCGGCAAGGGCGGCTTTTCTAACGGCCTCTTTGACAGCCGGCACAGCCGGAGCACTCATGCTGAGTTCATTAAGCCCCAATCCAAGCAGCAACGGTGTAGCCAGACTGTTTCCGGCCAGCTCACCGCACATGCCGACTTCAATACCGGCTTTTTCTGCTGCTGCACAGGTCATTTTAATCATTTTAAGTACAGCAGGATTCAGGCTGTCACCAATTTTGGAGACAGAACTGTTTCCACGGTCAGCAGCCATGACATACTGAGTCAGATCATTGGTTCCGATACTGAAAAAGTCGCATATTGAGCTGAGTTTATCAGCCTCGGCAACGGCTGAAGGAACTTCAATCATAATCCCCGTTTTTACTGTTTCAGGGACAACGACTCCTTCACTTTTAAGTTCACTGTGTACCTCTGCCTGAAAGGATTTAACTTCGGCAAGTTCGGCAACACCGGAGATCATCGGATACATGATCCAGATATTATGTTCAGCAGCAGCCCTGATCAAAGCCCGGAGCTGTGTTTTAAAAAGTTCAGGCCTTGCCATGCAGAAGCGGACCCCCCGCTCACCAAGAAAAGGATTATCCTCAACCGGCATATCAAGATATTTGACAGGTTTATCACCACCAATATCCAGAGTGCGGATAATAATGGGATTACCTTGCATAGCCTGAGCAGCTTCGCAGTAGGCTTTAAACTGTTCTTCTTCATCAGGTGCGGAGTCTCTGTCCTGAAAAAGAAATTCCGTTCTGAAAAGGCCTACACCTTCAGCTCCGTATTCAAGAGCAGCAACGGCATCGGCCTGCTTAGCAATGTTAGCCATGACCGCTATGGGAACACCATCGGAAGTGATGGCTGGAGCTTCGCTTCTCGCCTTGATCTCCGCCCGCTCATCAAGCCACTTATTCATTTTTTCAGTAAAATCATTTTGCAGTGCTGAATCCGGCTCCAGATACACTTTCCCGGAAAAACCATCCACAACAGCAACACCGCCATCAGAAAGCCCGTCTACCACGCTTCCGGTTCCTATCACTGCGGGGATACCGAAAGAACGGGATAAAATAGCTGCGTGCGAAGTTGTTCCACCTATCTCGGTAACTATTCCAAGAACCATTTCAGGATTGAATCCCGCAACATCAGAGGGAGCAAGCTCGTGTGCAAAAATAATTGAGGGTTCATCAGGACCTTGAGCAGCACCACCGTCACCAGTCATAATACGCAGAACCCGGCCTCCGGCATCAATTATATCCGAAGCTCTGGCCTGCATAAGGGCATCATCAAGTTCACGGTAGCTTGCAGCCATTGAATCCATCACCTGAAACCATGCATATTCAGAGTTGATGTGTTCACTTGTGATGAGTTCAACTGCTTTATCACGCATTTCATTGTCTTCAAGCATCAGTTTATGAACACCGAAGATAGCAGCTTCGCCTTTACCTGATTTTTTCTCAGTCTGTTCCTCTAATTCGCTGATTTCAACTACTGCGGAGGAAATTGCCTGATCCAATTTTGCAATTTCCTGCCCGGTTTCACTTATTTCAAAGCGCTCGACCTCTGGCAGCACGGTTCTATATACAAAGACTTTTCCTACGGCGTAACCTTCAGAGGCCGGTATTCCGGCAAGAACTCCATCTTCTAAGCTTTGGGTAACAACAACATCATGGGATGAATTATCAACATCTTCATCACGCTCTCCGAAATTATCATCATACAGCTTCTGTAAGGCCGTCACAGCTTCTTCAGCGTCAGCCCCGCTCACAGTAAATTTAACGGTATCACTATTTTTTACAGCAAGCAGCGCAACCTGATTAAAGCTTTTAGCAGAAACAGTTTTATCACCTTTGCTGATCATAATTATGGATTTGAATTTTCCGGCTGCTGAAGCAAGGTTGGCTGCGGGGCGGGCATGCAGACCAAGTTTGTTGCGGATAATCAGTTCAAGCTCCAGTGATTCACCGGAATCATCCGTATCCTGCACAGAATTTTGCGGCCGGACTTCTTCACCGGTAAGAGGAGCAAGCTGGGCTATCTTCGCATCAAGGGCGGAAACAGCTTCGGAAATGACATCATCAATTGACGATCCTCCGGCAGCAAGGACCGCAGCAGCAAGAGTTCCCTCAACAACAGGAGCAGAACAAAGCCTAACCCTTGCTTTAAGATCATCGGATATGAAATCAAGAGCAGCCTCCGCACTCATCAAGGCACTGCCGAGATCCATAATAACCAGTATAGGATCTTCTGTTCTGGAACCGACAGATTCTATGGCTGTCATCACGCTCATAGGATCAGTTCCGATGGGATTTTCCTCATCATCAATTCCGCCTGCGGCTTCCATAGCGACAGCCCCTCTGGTCATCTGTTCAGCAAGTTCCAGAACGCCTTCCGCAAGCTTGCGGCTATGAGAAACAACAACTAATCCGACCATTCTAAACTCCAGATATATTCAAAAACGCCATGTTCAGAATAATTAAAAAATCTACTGTAAAACGTCTTTCAGGGCCTCAAGCATATAAACTGAGGAAGTTGCACCGGGGTCCTGATGACCGATCGAACGTTCACCAAGATAACTGGCGCGGCCTTTTTTGGCCTGCATGGGAATAGTTCCCTCTAAAGCTTTTTCCCCTACCGGAATCACGGCATCCAGTATTTCGGCAACATCTTTACCTTCATCTGAAAGCTTTTTAATTTCTTCCAGGACAGGAGCCCAGACATCATACATGGTTTTGTCGCCCAGTTCAGCCCTGCCGCGCTGTAAAACACCAGCCACCCCGGTCTCAATAAATTCTTCAAACTCAGCTGAATTCAATTCTTCTTTCCCTGCCAGAGCCATCCCGCCCTTCATCCAGAAAGTGCCATAAAGCAGACCGCTTGCTCCACCTACACTGGACATAAGTGTCATTCCTACCGTTTTAAGAATTGTTCCGCAGTCTTTGTCTTCAACAGACGGCAGCTTATCCATAACTTTACGGAAACCGCGATTTAAGTTGATGCCGTGGTCGGCGTCGCCTATAGCCGCATCAAGCTCGGTAAGATATTCTTTTTTCTCAGCATAAACTTCTGCAAGTTTACTGATCCACGATATAAGCTGTGCTTTGCTTATGGGCATTTACATCCTCCAGAAATATTCAGATATGATTAAAATGTGAGTACTTTCATTTTCCTGCCCGGATTATGAACCCCGAGCCGGTAATGGTCAACTTTCCAAAAAAATAACGCAGGTATGAAGACGGAAACTCCATACCTGCGCTGATTGATTTGGTGAATGAAGCCCGTCCTACCAGGTAAGGCTCGGAGTTTTAACGGGAGCATCCCAGAATTTCAAAATTTCTTCATCAGCTTTGCACAGGGTTATTGAAAATCCCTGCATTTCAAGGGAGGTAATATAAGGTCCGATCAGGTTACGGACAATTTTAATACCTTTCTTTTTGCACACAGCATCAAGCTCCCTGAAAATTATATAAAGCTCAGAGAGAGGTGTTCCACCCATGCTGTTTACAAAAGCAATAACTTCATCACCTTCTGCAAACGGGGCATCGGTTATTTCTTTATCATACCAGTCACTGCCTTCCCATTCGCGAACGGTGCGAGTGTATGCGGGATCGTCAATAATCTGTTCCGCTGCATACTTTGTCAGTTCATCAACGGGTTTGATCGGCATCCTGTGCATTCCCGGTTCACCATGAATTCCAATACCCATTTCAACTTCGTCTTCGGCAAGTTCAAAAGTTGGTTTTCCGGCAGCAGGAACGGTGCATGAAGTAAGGGCGACACCAAATGAACGTCCGTTCTGGTTAACTTTGCGGCAGAGGTCAGAGCATTTTTCGAGGTCATAGCCAGCATCAGCCGCAGCACCGACAATCTTTTCGGCGAGAACTGTGTTGCCGACACCACGCCTTCCGGCTGTGTAGAGGCTGTCTTTAACTGCAACGTCATCATCTATAAGAATGTTCTGAACTTTTATTCCTTCTGCTGCCACCATTTCAGAAGCAGCTTCAAAATTCATAACGTCACCGGTATAGTTCTTTACGATGAAGAGAACCCCTTCACCGCTGTCAACGGCCTTGGCGCATTCGTACATCTGATCAGGAGTCGGAGAAGTAAACACAGCTCCGGGGCATGCACCGTCAAGCATACCTTTTCCGACAAATCCTCCGTGCATAGGCTCGTGGCCGGAACCTCCGCCGGAAACAATGGCTACTTTGCCTTTTACTGGAGCGTCAGATCTGTAAATGAAATCCGGCTCATACCTGACTGTCAGCTCAGGGTGAGCAATCTCCATACCTTCAAGCTGTTCCTTAACCACATCGTCAACGTTGTTGATCAACTTTTTCATTACAAAAAAGACCTCCATGAAAAAATTAATGTACACCAGGCCATCTATCGAAAAATGAAAAAAATGTTTTCATTTTTAAAAAACAGTAGTTCTAATTAACAAAAAAATTTCGTTTCCGAAAGGAATTAACACCCTCTTGATTAATCATAGTGACAGATCAGATATTTCATGATCATGAACGAGGCTAAAAATACACTTCCAGACAGCATTCAAAATTTAAAACAAATTCTGATAGATTTTATTTTTGCATTTTGCGGTTTGCGTATTCGAAAAACCTGCCCTTTTTAATTTCAAAACCTTTATCAAAATATGGTGATGAAATTAAAAACTCGGCCGATGAACGATTGCTGGCCGTAGGGATATTATACAACACAGCTAATCGCAGCAGAGCTTTTACATCAACATCATGAGGCTGCGGCTCCATCGGGTCCCAGAAGAAAAACAGCACGTCGACTTTGCCGTCTGAAATTAAGGCTCCGAGCTGCTGATCACCACCCAGAGGTCCTGATTTCAAACGCAGAACTTTTTTACATTCTTCTCCTTCACAATTATCAGCTGAAAGCAGATTTTCAACCAGTCTTCCTGTCGTTCCGGTCGCGACAAGGTTATGTTTAATAATTGTCTCACGATTGCAATCAATGAAATCAAGAAGCTCATTTTTACAATTGTCATGAGCTACCACTGCGATATTTTTAATTCTATCCATACCAGTCTATCCTCTCTGCCTGAATTAAGCTGTTAAAAAACAGTATCACTATTCATATTCAGGATACCTGAAACCCATGCCAGAGCTGCTTTAAAAAAAATTTAAGCTTCAATTCTCAATATCCCGTATAACGTATTAAAATTATTATTCTCATAAAAAAGATAAACTATAAATATACAAATTTTGTTACCGGATTATCCCAAAAACTAAATCTATCCTACAACCGTCAGACTTATTGGTTTAAGAATAACCTATTCTACTTAAAAAGCATAAAAGTTTTAAATGTTCATAAAAGGACGCCCCCGAAGCAACGAATCGCAACGGGGGCATCTATTGGAGGGAGAACTTATTTTTAATAAATATAATTATAAGTAATCAAAACAAACAATTACTCGGAGATTACACCTGCCGCGACAGCCGGGGAATCCGTAACCAGTCCGGTCACACCCCATTTTACAAGCCTGCGCATATCCTCAGCTTCATTAACCGTATAGGGATTAATGGCAAAACCACAGTCTCGAACAGCTCTTACAATGTCTCTTGTAAGAAATCTGAAACCCGGATGCCATGCATCAGCTTTATTCTTGGCAAGCTCCATAACCGGGTCACCACTGAATTTATGCTCGGTCAAAAGACCAGTTAAAATTTCAGGAGCTATTTCCTTACTCCTTTTCATGTAGGAGTGATTAAACGATGATAGTATGACCCTGTCCTGCATAAGATTTTTCCCGACACAGGAGAGGACTCTTTCGACAATATCATCCTTAAGGTCGGCCGGAACCGGACCGGACAGATCTTTTATTTCAATATTCACCCAGAGTCCCAGTTCGTCCGCCAGTTTCAAAATTTCATCAAGAGTAGGGATACAGACTTCATTTGCCACACTTTCAGGAACTTCCAGCCAAGTTTTATCAGGACTCTTCAAAGGGCAAAGCCTCCGGGGAAAAATCCCGGCAAAAAGTTTCTTCAGCTCTTTCAGCGTGAACAACCACGGTAAAGGCAGACCATGCCCTGCAAATGAAGGATGCACTCCGGCATTAGTAGTGCGCAGAAGGTTAAGATCGTGCAGGACAATCAGTTCTTTGTCACGAGTGGTCTGGACATCTATCTCCCAGCCATCGGCCCCTGCTTCAAATCCTCTGCGCATTGCAAGAAGAGTGTTTTCGGGGGCAAGAGCCCGCGCTCCGCGATGTCCCCAGATCAAAGTTTTTTTATTTACAAGTTTTAATTCTGACAAGAATAGCTCCGGCAAACAAGAGTCGGTAAGGACCTGTTGAGTTCAGTATATTGGTTAATCAATGGTTTAAAATCTGATCCAGAAAAAGTCTGCTCCGCTCTTCTTTAGGAGCAGTAAAGAATTCTTTTACCGGGGAGTATTCAACAACCTGCCCCTTATCCATAAAGACCATGGTATCGGAAACCTCTCTGGCAAAACCCATTTCATGAGTCACGCAGATCATGGTCATACCCTGCTGTGCAAGCTCACGCATAACATCAAGAACTTCTTTAATCATTTCAGGGTCAAGGGCCGATGTCGGCTCGTCAAACAGCATAATTTCAGGCTGCATGGCAAGAGCTCTGGCAATTGCAACCCGCTGCTGCTGACCTCCGGAAAGCTGTCCGGGAAATTTAGCGGCCTGCTCGGCTATCCCGACACGCTTCAGATAGGTCATGGCTATTTCTTCTGCCTTTTTGCGGGGCATATTCCTGACATGCACCGGACCGGAAATCACATTTTCCAGTATGGACAGATGGGGAAACAGATTGAATTGCTGGAAAACCATACCGACTTCACGGCGAATCATTTCTATTTTGCGAACATCGTTGGTCAGGATAGTTCCGTTAACTTCAATTATTCCTTCCTGATGTTCCTCAAGCCGGTTTATAGTTCTGATCAAAGTTGATTTACCTGATCCTGAAGGTCCGCAGACCACGACACATTCACCACGGCGGACTTCAAGATCGATATCTTTTAAAACATGGAACTGGCCGTACCATTTGTTCAATCCGGTAATTTTAATTACCGCAGGGCTGTCAGCAAGATGCGGAGCATCATGGGGATGGGTACCTTGCATTCTGATTTCCTCTATTAATATATTTCAGTCCGCTATTTGTCCGCGGAAGGTATTTTCTTTTCAAGATGGCGGCTGTAGCTGGAAAGAGCGAAGCACAGAATCCAGTAACAGACAGCAACAAAAACATAGGCTTCTTCAAGCTTTCCAAACCATTTCGGATTTGAAGTTGTCGCAAAAGCAACCTGAAGAAGATCAACAAGGCCGACAATGCCGACCAGAGAAGTATCTTTTAATATTCCAATAAAATTATTGACCATGGGTGGAATAACGATACGCAAAGCCTGAGGCAGAATAACTACAATTGTTTTTTTCCAGTAGCTCATGCCCAGAGCATCGGCCGCTTCGTACTGTCCTTTGGCAATACCCTGAAGTCCGCCACGAATATTTTCCGCAAGATAAGCGGAAAAAAACATGGTTATTCCGACCATGGCCCGCAGTACTTTATCCAGCTTGACATCTCCGGGAAGAAAAAGTGGCAGGACCACCGAAGCCATAAACAGGATTGTAATGAGGGGAACTCCTCTGACCAGCTCAATGTAGGCAATACAGAAAGGTCTTGCTACCGGCATATCCGAAGTTCTGCCAAGGGCCAGCAGTACAGCTATGGGAAAAGCCGCAATCATGGCCACAACGGCCAGAATAACAGTGAGCATCAGTCCGCCCCAGTAGTGCGATTCCACAAGCGGAAGTCCGGTAAAAGCTCCCCCGTGAACCAGACCGTAGACAACAAAAGGTGAGGCCGTCCAAAGCACTTTCAGCCAGCGGGTTGCACGGAACTTTCCGACCAGACTGACACAGACAAGAATGATTACCAGAGCAAGAGCTGCCAGCGGACGCCAGCGGTCCTCGGCAGGATAAATTCCGGTCATAAAAACAGGCCACATATCACGGATGAATCCCCACGCGGCTCCGCTGGACTGTTTTGCAACTTCAGGATCAAGCGATACGGAAGCATTGACCACAGCCCAGAGCCAGAACGGCTTAACCAGAAAATATACTATCAAAGCCGTAAGCACTGTAAGTACGGCATTATACCACGGACAAAGCAGGTTGTTTCGCAGCCAGCCCAAAAGACCTACATCAGCAGTCGGTGGGAGCCTGTCCGGAATTTCCTGAAACATAATTACCTCTCCACCAGTCTGACTTTATTATTGTACCAGTTCATACCACATGAAATAAGCAGGGAAATACACAGATAAACGCCCATCCATATTCCGACTATTTCAATCGCCTGACCGGACTGGTTCAAAATTGTTCCACCAACGCTCACAAAATCAGGATAGCCGATCGCAACAGCAAGCGAGCTGTTTTTGGCAATGGCAAGATATTCACTGGTAATTGGAGGGACAATCACTCTCATAGCCTGCGGCAGAATGACCACGCGCATAACCTGTTTTTCATTCATAGCCAGCGCTCTTGCTGCTTCACGCTGCCCCTTGGCGACAGACTGGATACCGGAACGAATAATTTCAGCATTAAAAGCGGAGACATAAACACTCAAACCGACAACTAAAGCTGTAAACTCTGGAGTCAGCCCTGTCCCGCCCTGATAGTTGAACCCCTTGAGGACCGGGAAATCCAGTGCAAACGGGCATCCTGAAACAAGCCAAGCCAAAGCAGGGAGGATGACAATCACAGCCAGCCCCGGAAGAAATACTTTTCCGGGAACACCTTCATCGTTGCGCATACGCCTTGAACGTCTGACAAGGACCAGAACAACCATAATAGCCGCGACAACAGCCACACAGAAAAGCCACGCCCCGGACTGGGGTACAAGTGAAGGAATATAAAGTCCGCGCTTATTGAGTATAAGCCATCCGCCGATATCTATGGATCTACGGACCCCCGGAAGCTGCTGGAGCACAATGAAATACCAGAAGAATAATTGAAGTAGTACCGGGAGGTTGCGGTTAAGCTCAACATACCAGCGGCATAGAGTTCTCAGCAGCCAGTTGGGAGAAAGTCTGCCGAGAGCCACAAGAAGACCTAAAACTGTTGAGGCCACACAGCCGATAACCGTGACCTTGAGGGTGTTTATAAGCGAGGTGACCAAAGCCATGGTGTAGCTGGAAGATTCAGAATATTTTACAATTTCAATATCATTTCTGAACAGATACAAGGTAAGTATCGGCAGCCCGACACAGATGACCATACAGACAGAAAACCACAGAGTGTTCAGCGGTTCAGCTGTTTTCTTTTTCAGATATACGGCTATGAGTCTGCTTATGCCCAGCCCGATAACAAGGCTGAGAATAAACCACAGGACACCACCTGTCGGCAGAGGAATCGAGTTGATCTCCCCTATTCTGAACCCGGCTTCATTTGAGAGAAAGCCGAACCCTGAACTGATTCCACGTTTAGCAAGATTTATCAGAGCGTTTCTATAAGCCGAGACAGCCACATATAAAAACGCCAGCATCATACAGATCTGGAATATCCAGGCTCTACCCTGCGGGCTTCGCCATAAGGGAACTTTAGGAGGTGCTGTTTTTACAGACATGAAAAAAATTACTCCACCAAAGGATGCGGTGTTTTAAAAATTGCAGAATATTCAGTTTACACCGTGATCATGGATTTAAAAAAATAAAATCCGCGCCGGAGATAACCGGCGCGGAATAGCTGTATAATTTTAGCGGAAAGGCGGAGCGTAAATAAGGCCGCCTTTTGTCCACTGTGCATTCAGGCCGCGTTCGAGACGCAGAGGGGTATTAGGACCAAGGTTGCGCTCGAAAATCTCACCATAGTTACCAACTGCTTTAATAATGCGTATGGGAGCTTTTTCATCCAGACCGAGGTCTGTCCAGAGTGAACCGGTCTTTCCAAGCATGCGCTGGACTTCAGGGTCCTTGCTCTCGGCATACATTTTTTCAACATTGGCCTGAGTGATGCCCTTTTCTTCAGCAGACATGGTCAGCCATACTGTCCAGCGGACAATATCTTCCCACTGGTCATCACCCTGACGGACATAAGGTCCGAGAGGTTCTTTGGATATAACTTCGGGCAGAATCACATGTTCGGAAGGATCTTTCATAAGTGAACGCTGAGCAGCAAGACCGGAAATATCTGTAGTATGCACATCACAGCGTCCGGCATCATAAGCTTTACGAACATCAGCCTGCTTATCAAAAACAACAGGTGTAAACTTCATTCCGTTTTTGCGGAAATAATCTGAGATATTAAGTTCAGTGGTAGAACCGGTCTGAAGACAAACTGATGCGCCGTCCAGTTCTTTAGCACTCTTTATTCCCAGAGATTTACGAACCATCATGCCCTGACCGTCGTAAAGAGTGGTGACGGTAAAATCGAGTCCGAGTTTTACGTCACGACTCATGGTCAGAGTTGTGGTCCGGGCCAGAAGATCAACTTCCCCGGACTGCAAAGCGGGAAGACGTTCTTTAGAAGTCAGCGGAACAAATTTAATTTCAGGAACATTTACCGCCGCAGCAACCGCACGCATGAAGTCGACATCAAAACCGACCCTTTTGCCGTTGCTGTCCAGTGATGAAAATCCGGGATTTTCAATGTGGGTTCCACATTTTAGAAAACCATCCTTGCGGACATTTTCCAGAGTGCCGGCGGAAGCGGCGGAAGCCAGCAACAGCATGAGCACCAGACTAACTGAAATTGCACGTAAAAATTTCATAATTTTCTCCAGCCCCCCATTAATCCGCTGCGGCAAAGTCACTGTGGGCTTTTTCAGACACACGTCATAAACGTGTTACCATGCCGCAGGTTGAACGGATAAAACTTTTGCCTAAGTCTCAGACAATCACTCCTGAATAGTATTATAACACATTCACGAACTGATTTCTTCCTTACACAATTGCGTAAGCGTTAGCAATTGGGTTAAACCAGTTTGCAATTTTGAATGTTACAAAGCTGTAATGACATTGTTAAAAATTAGTGCCATACCGACTCAGCCCAAAAATATGAGGGGATTTAATGGAAAAACAGCGATTTTATCAGATTGTACGTCAGCTTATTCTTGATAGGCTTAAATCTGGAGAGCTTAAGCATGGAGACAAACTGCCTTCAGAAAGGGAACTCTGTTCGGAGACGGGAATCAACCGTAATACGGTCCGCCATGCTCTGACCATGTTACAGCGTGAAGGTAAAATTTACCGTCTCGACCGCCGGGGATGGTATGTAACTCCCACACGCCTTATTTATGACCCGGCCCATCATGTTAACTTTGCTAAACTGGCCTCCAAACAGGGGAGAACTGCCCGTTGGACGACCAGAGAGACCGGAAGCCTCACAATTGAGGGAAAAATGGTCGGCTCAAACCAGTTTGAAGGCTTCAAACCGGGAACACCCGTTGATATAATGGAAAATATTTTCTTTCTTGATGGTCAGAAAGTAGCCTACACTCAAAACTACCTTCACGCGAAACGGCTTGAAAATATCATTCCCAAAACCCGTGAAGAAGCAATGACTCAGGTTATTGAAAATGAATACGGGATAAAGCTGGAACAACGCGACCTGATCATAAGACCGCAATTTCACTCCCCTGAAATTTCCAATGAACTGGATGTTCCTCCGGGATCTCCGGGAATGTATATCAGACGCATCAAGACTGACGAAAAGAATATAGTGCTCACTGTGGAACATGAATACTGGAGATTTGATGCCATAGAGCTGCGAGTAAAAAGCTGACAATAAAACCCGCTCAGAAAAATTCTGAACGGGTTTTTTCATTAAAAAAATGCTGAATATTTCTAAATAAGAACTTCGATAAGCCGTGGACCATGTGTTTCAAGAGCTGAGGAAAACTCATCAGCAAAACTCTTCATACTGTCCACACTCACAGCTGAGACCCCCATACCTTCTGCCAGTTTTACCCAGTCCAGTGACGGATTATGCAGGTCAAGCAGTGACAGGGCTTTTTCACCCTTAGATACAGCCTGAACAAGCTTTAATTCCTGATTAAGCACCGAGTAGGATTTATTAGCATAGATAACAGTAACCACATCAAGCTTTTCCCTTGCCTGAGTCCATAATGCCTGTAGGGTGTACATGGCACTACCGTCACCGGCAAGGCAGACAACCTTGCGGTCCGGTGCCGCTACAGCCGCCCCGGTGCTGACCGGAAGGATATCACCTATAGCTCCCCCGGTTGTCGGCAGATAATCGTGGGGTGCAGCTTTTGAAAGATATGAAGTGTAAGGCAGAGTTGAAGTAATACCTTCGTCAGCAACAATAGCATTTTCAGGAAGCAGTGCAGCAACGGCTTTCATTACATTTTCAGCTGTTAACGGAGAGTCCGTTGAATATTCAGCTTCTTCTGCCGGACGGTCTGTCCACGGAGCCGCTCCCAAAACTTCAGCTAGGTCACTTAGTGCGGAGCTGCCGTCTTCATGCGGATGTGAAAGAGTGATAATTTTACATTCCGGTGGAGTAAGCCAGCTTTTCTGATCAGGGTAGGCAAAAAAGGAAACAGGAGGTTCAGCCCCCACCAGTAGCAGCTGTTCAAATTCTCCAAGTCTGCTTAAAATATCTTTACCGCGGTAATGCAGTGGTTCTACCTTGGGCAGTCCCCTGCCGAACCTTGCCCGCGGGGTAAAAGTATCACAAAAAAGAGTACTTCCTGTTTCGTTTGCTATTCTCCCGGCAGCAGTCAGCCCCTTTTCACTGTAAAGAGCCTCTCCACGAATGAGAATCGCTGTTTTCTTTCCACTGCTCAAAGCTTTGGCGACCCCCTCAATGGCAGCAGCAGAAACAGCGGCAGGTTTGGGAATTTCAAGCCGGGGAGCAGGACGCTCAGCCTCCAGCCATGCCGTATCAGCAGGGAGAATCAGTGAGGCGATCTTTCCGGGAGTCTGTCTTGAAGCCTGAACAGCTCGGGCAGCATCAGCCGCAACTGTGCGCGCACTTCTGGGACGGCAGACCCAGTCGGAAATAGAGGAACAAAAACCCTGAACATTTGAGGTGAGCGGAGCATTGTAGCGTTCATGGTAAGTGGCATGATCACCGATAATATTTACCAGCGGTGAGCCTGATTTACGGGCGTTATGGATATTGGCCATACTGTTTGCGAAACCGGGCCAAGGTGCAGCAAAGTACAGGCAGGTTTTCCGGTCATCCGGGCATAACCGTCAGCGGCTCCGGTTGTAACCCCTTCAAAGAGGCAGAGGATAGACCTCATGCCGGGTATGCGGTCCAGAGCACTTACAAAATGCATTTCCGATGTTCCGGGATTTGCAAAACAAACCTCTACTCCATTCTCGACCAGAGTAGCGACAAGTGTTTCAGCGCCATTATAAGATTCAGCCTGCTGTTTATTGTTTTTTTCTTGGGTCACGTTTTTACTCCAGTAAATTTCAATTGTTATCCTGCGTAAAACAAAATCTGAAAGATTTAAAAATTATTGATGCAGCCCAGATTCTTTCGCAAATGTTTTATATAACACACTACCAGGACAGCACTTTTTCAAACAAACCCCAAGAATGGAACTATAAAGAAAAACTACTGTTATCCATATTTAAGCAAATCCTGCTGCAAATATAATTAAATTATCCCATCGCACTGAAACGATAGGCTTCTTGAAGTTTAAAATCAAATTTATGAAGATTTTGTGTCCCCCAATAAAATTCACCCTGATTAATCAGGATGAACGCTCGCCACAGCCGTGATCACAGTGATTGATCTCCGAAAAAAGTACGGATACTCTTGATACAAAATGGAGATGATATGAAAACCCCGATGATAACCTATGATGAGACTGCTTCCAAACTAAACTGGCCCGAAGTTGTAGAAGCCCTGCGGGAAGGTCACAAACTTCCTGAAGCCGAGATAAAAGATATATTCCTCGGTCCTGCCGAAGGAACTCTTTTGAGTCGTGGAGCATATATCAAGGGGCTGGGATACGGAGTAAAATCAACTACTGTTTTTTCCGGAAACAGCAGGCAGGGCTTACCTTCTGTACAGGGAGCCATGATGATGTTTGATCCCCTTCACGGGGAACTTAAGGCCATAATTGAAAGCAGACTGATCACTGAATTTAAAACAGCTTCCGATTCAGTGCTCGGAGCTTCCATACTTATGCGTCCTGACAGCAAAAAATTACTGATTATAGGGGCGGGTACAGTCGCCAGAAGTCTGGTTAAAGCCTACGGAGCTGTTTTCAAAAATCTTGATAAAATCACCATCTGGGCCAGAAGAACGGAAAGAGCAGAACAGCTTGCGCTTGAATTTAAAAATTCCAGCCTCAATGTAAATTTTTCAGAAAACCTCCCAGCTTCTGCGGCAGAGGCTGATATAATTTCCTGTGCGACTTTAGCTACATCTCCGGTCCTAAAATATGAATGGCTAAAGCCGGGAACCCATGTTGATCTGATAGGAGCTTACAAAGCTGATATGCGTGAGGCTGATGACTATTTGATATCAAATGGAAGCATTTATGTGGACAGCAGAAAAACCACCATCAATCATATCGGCGAGCTGATGATCCCAATTTCCAAAAGAATTATAACCGAAGATGACGTACGAGGAGACTTTTATGACCTTATTTCTAACCGAAATATCGGCAGAAAAAATAATGACGAGATAACTGTTTTTAAAAACGGTGGAGGTGCTCACCTCGATCTGATGACAGCGGCCTACATTCTGTCTGTGGTTGCTGCTAAAAAATAGCAGCAGAACCTGATTAGACCCGAACAAAAGTTTCTTTAGATTCCTGCAACTGCTGTCTTCACAGCAGATCATCCGGAGAATTCAAAATAGTGATAAAGCTGTCCATTTTGGTTATTGAAAAAAGTTTTCTGATATTCTCTGTAGGTGAAACAAGGACAATTTTTCCGGTGTCTCCAATTATTTTAAAAGCGGAAACCAATACGGCAAGTCCGCTTGAATCCATAAACCTGACATCTGAAAAATCAAGGGCAATCATCTTTTCACCCTGATCAATCAAGCCCATAAGCCAGCTTTTAAAAACAGCTGAATTAGGCGAATCCAGTTTATCTGTTTCAGGCGAAACCAGAAGAAAGTCTCCAATTCTGTCTTCTGAAATTTTCATAAAAGAATCCTCCGGATATAACCGCGGTCAAAACTCAGGAGATATGTAAGATAGGCCGCATAAAATATTATACCAATGCAATTTTATTCACGCAGAATTAAATAGACCGGCCTGAATAAAAAAACAAAATATATTTTTACGTTACCCATGAGTCTGCTATAAAGTCCAGTGGCATCACCCTAATAAGAAAAAGGCACCGCGTCCATTTTCAGAAAACGCGATGCCCTTATGTTGTCGGCAAAAAATTACCAGACAGATTATGAATCAATACTTATAATACGGTATTTACGGCTGCCTAAGCCCATATCCGAAGCATATTCCAGAGTATGGATGCCATTTTTAGATTCAATTCTGTGCCGCAATGAAGCACTTTTACTTGAATCAGCAGCATAGATCATATCCACGCAGGCCTGATCAAGAGCAACAGGGTCACTTGAAGCTAGAATTCCCATATCATCAAGTTCAGGCTCGGCCGGATTGCTGTCGCAATCACAATCTATAGACAAGTTGTTCATCAGGTTGACATAAATAATATTATTACGTCCAAGGCGATTCATAACCGAACCGGAAGCCTCGGCCATTGATTCCAGAAAACTATCCTGATCTGTCTGTATAGCAGGACCGAAACTTGCGAGACTTTTTGTTCCTCCCGCAGTATGAATCCACATTTTACCTTCAGCAGAAGCAATACCGATAGACATATTTTTTATTGCCCCGCCAAAACCTCCCATAGCGTGCCCCTTGAAATGGGAAAGAATCAGAAATGAATCATAATTCGCAAATCCAGCTCCAACCAGATTCTCTTTGAGATGGCGTCCCCTGAGAACAGGCAGAGACATGGAACCGTTTTCATCCATTATTTCTACCGGTGCAATGCCTGTAAAACCATGATCCTTGATAGCTTTCATGTGATCTGCTGTTGAAAAACGTCTGCCATGATAAGCGGTATTGCACTCAACAATTGTTCCATCAACTTTATTCACCAGACCGCCTACAAGTGATGGAGCCGGGAAGTTATGCCCGCCAGGCTCACCGGAATGAAGCTTAACAGCGACTTTACCGGGCAGACTGCGTCCTTTCATTACAGTGCGGTATATTTCAACAAGTGATTCTGCATTGATATTTTTGGTAAAATAGACCGGTACACCGGAACTTTCAGCAGCAAGAACACCGGAGCACGGCATGACTAGAGATCCTGCGGCTACAGCTCCGCCGATCAGAAACTGGCGTCTGGAAATATTGCCCATTATTCTCTCCTGACTTTTAATTCATTATTAGGATAAAAAATAAAAATAGAATTACTATTAAGAAATGATGTCCCAGATAAAATTTCTATTGAAGTGGCAATCCTCTTTTCTTCATGCCTAATCCTCCTCATCTCCCATAACTATTAAAGAAACAATCAGTTTTTAAAAAATTATGAAATACTGACAAAATGCTCCTACTCTGTGGTCTGGATTAAATGCTCACTTTTAGTTGCTATCCAAAATTTAATTAATATTTTAAAGCTATTAATAAAATTAGGATTTAATATATTGACCCTTTAAGCATTGCTTAAAAGCAGTTTACCTTGACACAAGTGGTAAGGGTTACTATTTTTTAAAAATTGTTGAATCTGACTCTTGAGGTTATGCAATTTAAGTTCAGCGACTCAAAAGCAGTCTAACGAATTATGGATTTTTGAATCCATACTTTTCCACTCAAATATTCACTGACTAATTTGTAATACACTGCTGCTTAGAGCAGGCTGTATGATTGGCTGTTTTGCATTATTGCCTGCTCCCGGATAATATTTATTATCGCGGGTTCATTAAAAAAGTAAAACCATCAATGGCAGGATGGAGTAGTTATAATGTCTGATCTCGCAGAAATATTTCATGATTTTTCTCTTATTGATGGCGATGCAACCGAAACATATTTGAAAGGTGTCCGACTTTTTAAAAATTCGAGAACCATAGCCAGAAGGCCCATGCTCTATGATCCGGGCATCTGTATCGTTGCAGCAGGACACAAGAATGGCTACCTCGGAGAAAAGACTTTTCGCTACGATCCTGAAAATTATCTCGTAACATCGGTTTCAATGCCCTTTGAATGTGAAACAAATCCCAGTGAGGATTCACCTCTCTTGGGATTATATATTGATATAGACCTTGCGCAGTTGAATGAGCTGATCAGTCAGATGAATCTTGAAAACAGGATTGATGAAATTAAAAATGGACACTTTCAACTGGCCATAGGCCCGGCTACTCTCGATGAAGAGATGAAAGACGCTGTTGTAAAACTTCTGAAAGCACTGAAATCAGAAACCGAAGCAAAAATACTAGGCCCCGGTATTGTTAAAGAAATATATTACAGGGCTCTTTGCGGAAAGCAGGCTCCGGTTTTATTTTCACTGGCCAGAGGCAGTGGCTCTTTTTCTCAGGTCGCCAGAGTAATCAGCATGATGCAGGGAGAATTTTCCAAAAAATTCGATGTAGAACAACTGGCTACCACCGCCAATATGAGTGTTTCTGCTTTTCACAAAGCTTTCAAGGAAATCACTGAAGACTCTCCGCTGCAATACCTGAAAAAAATAAGGCTGGCTCGGGCCAGAGACCTTATCGTCCAAAAAAAGATGAAGGCTTATCTTGCTGCAGATGCAGTGGGTTATGAAAGTTCATCTCAGTTCAGCAGAGAGTTTAAAAGGCATTTCGGGCAAAGCCCGACAGAAGTGATGAAAACAAACTAAAAATTTGGAAAATATTTTCATCCTTAAATGCAATGCCACTGGCCAGAGCATAAAAGGCTTTTCAGAGATATACTGTTTTCGCTTTTCAATATATTTCAAAACAGGTCGTCACTGATTGATACTGCTTTATAATTTGCATTATCAGGTGATGCTGGTCTCATTTTTCAGCGCATCTCCGCATTTTTCGATAGGATTAGGCAAAAGATTAATACGATCGTATCTTCCACGAAATTAATGTTGAGTTTAAGAATATTTAAATTTCAATACCGTATCAGGAACCAAAATAGTTCCTGCGAACATTATTTTGAGGAAGTATGAACTTCAACACTCGAACTATGCTAACTTTTTTCATTATCGGAGTTTTAGTTTTGACTCTTGCTTCATGCGCTGTCCTCGGGGGTAAAAAATTTGGCAAAAATCCCTCTGGAGAAGAGCTTGCCCGCATTGAATCCTCGCCAAATTATAAAGACGGTGAATTTAAAAACACCGTGCCTACACAGACTCTTGCAGAAGATCAAAGTACCCTCAAAATAATTATTAAGGGGCTGTTCTCCCATACCGATAATCTGCGTCCCGAAGAACCGCTGCCGACAGTCAGACTTGATCTGAAAGATCAGACAGTCATTCCGGCGGATAAAGATGTTGTGATCTGGCTGGGACACTCCGGCTTTTTCATTCAGCTCAACGGCAAAAGGATTCTCATTGACCCGGTTTTCAATGACCACGGGGCTCCTTTTTCTTTTTTCAACAAAATCTTTCCCGGTACAGACATCTACACTGCGGCAGATATGCCTGAAATTGATTACCTTCTTATTTCTCACGACCATTGGGACCACCTTGACTATAAAACAGTTACAGAGCTCCTCCCGAAGGTAAAAAAAGTTATCTGCCCTCTTGGTATAGGTGCTGATTTTAAATACTGGGGTTATCCCGATAAAAAAATCTACGAAGAAGACTGGGGCACATCTCTTGATTTCGGCGATGGAATAAACATTACATTTATCCCGGCCAGACATTACTCCGGAAGGCTTTTTTCAAAAAACAAAACTCTCTGGACAGGATACGTCCTCGAATCACCAAAAATAAGAATGCTTTTCAGTGGAGATTCCGGGTTCGGACCACATTTCAAGGAGATAGCAGGAAAGTTTGGAAAATTTGATCTTGTTGCCCTTGATGGCGGACAGTATGATTCACGCTGGCCACTTATTCACATGACCCCGGAAGAAGCTGTTAAAGCTGCTGAAATTCTGGATACCCACAATATGCTGCTTGCCCATGTCGGCAGATTCGCCATTGCGGCCCACAGCTGGAAAGATCCGTTTCTGCGTGCTGTAAAAGCCGCAAAATCGGCACCTTTTAAACTGCTGACCCCTGAAATAGGGCAGCCGATATGGTTTGACGGCAGAAAACAGAATTTTACGCACTGGTGGGAAGGACTCAAATAGCATCAGCCGGCAGTATGCGGAACAGGTTTGATATGGATTATCGTAAAATCCCAAGCAATGATAAAGAAATCAGCACCATTGGTATAGGCGGATCAAAACTGCACACTATGTCTGTGCAGGAGCTGAAAGAGGTTTTCAGCACCGCATCCGAAAGCGGTATAAATATAATCGATCTGGCAACTGAAAACCGTGAGGTTTTCAAAAGGGTTGGTCAGGCCTTAGGCGATAAACGCGGACAGTTTATGCTGTCACTTCATCTCGGGCTGACCTTTCAGAAAGATGGTCAGTACAAACGAACCCGCAATGTTGATGAAGTTAAGGCTGGTTTTGAACGCCAGTTGGCGGCTCTGGGGACTGATTATGCGGATATAGGCTATATTCATTACGTTGATGACTTCAAAGATTTTGAAAATGTTTACAAATCCGGAACTTATGACTTTGCCTGCGAGCTTAAAGAAAAAGGCATTATCCGCAATCTTGGATTTGCTTCACACCAAGCTGAGATAGCTAAAGCTTTCCTTGATAAAGGCGGCTTTGATCTGTTTATGTTCAGCATAAATCCAGCCTATGATCTTGATCCGGTAAAAAACAACCCGCTTGAAAAAGATCTAAGCTCTCAGGACGCTTTACAGGTTGCACAGGAAAGATCAGACCTTTACCGGCTTGCGCAAAAAAAGGGCGTAGGCATAACGGTGATGAAAGCTCTTGGTGCGGGAAGACTGCTTAGCAAAACAGCATCACCATTTAAAAAGGCCCTAACAACGACTCAGTGCATTCAATACAGCCTTGACCGACCGTCTGTATTGTCATGCATGATCGGGGTTTCTTCAGTAAACGACCTTAACTCACTTTTATGCTACTATACTGCGGATAAAAGCGAGCGGGACTATTCAATGATTGCCGACGGGCAGTTCAAAGAAATGCGTGGAGAATGTGTATACTGCAATCACTGTCTGCCCTGCCCTTCCTCAATCGACATAGCCAGCGTTAATAAATTTTTAGATCTGGCCGAAAGTGGCGATCAGCTTGCCGGACAGCATTACTTGCTTCTCGACCACAAGGCTTCTGAATGTATTGAGTGCGGATCATGTGAAAGGAATTGTCCTTTTGATGTTACCGTCATTAAAAAAATGAAGAAAGCAGTTGAACTTTTCGGAATCTAGCTGTCTCGGATTCAGAAACGGCAACAGCTTAAAAACAGAGGTGAAAAATGGAAAAGGCTAAAGTTTATTTTACTGATTTCCACACAAAAGCTTTCGGTGACGGCCTGCCGACCAAACTTAAAAAAATGATAAAACAAGCCGGAATCGGCGACATTGATATGAATGGCAGATTCGTTGCTATTAAACTGCACTTCGGAGAACTTGGCAACATAAGCTACCTGAGACCGAACTATTCAAAAGCAGTTGCCGATGTTGTTAAAGAATTTGGTGGAAAACCTTTCCTTACAGACTGTAACACCATGTACCCCGGCAGCCGTAAAAACGCCCTTGAGCACCTTGAGTGCGCCTGGGAAAACGGTTTTACCCCCCTTACCGTAGGCTGCCCGGTACTGATAGGTGACGGCCTCAAGGGAACAGATGATGTTGAAGTTCCTGTTGAAGGCGGAGAGCTTGTAAAAAAAGCTAAAATCGGGCGTACCATAATGGACGCTGATGTTTTCATCAGCCTGACCCATTTTAAGGGCCATGAAATGACCGGATTCGGCGGAACAATCAAAAATATCGGCATGGGCTGCGGATCACGCGCCGGTAAGACCGAGCAGCACAGCAACGGTAAGCCGAATATTGACCATGAACTCTGCGTTGGTTGCCGGACCTGTTTCAAAGAGTGTGCTAACAATGCTCTTGAATTTGACAAGGAAACCAAGAAAATGTCCGTCAACCATGACAACTGTGTGGGATGCGGACGCTGCCTCGGTTCATGTAACTTCGATGCAATCGCTTTTGAGCACAATCAGGCAATTGAAAATCTGAACCGTAAAATGGCTGAGTATACCAAAGCAGTTGTTGACGGACGCCCGCAGTTCCATATTTCACTGATTGTGGATGTTTCACCTAACTGTGACTGCCACGGTGAAAACGATGTGCCTATTCTTCCTAACTTAGGCATGTTCGCTTCCTTTGATCCGCTTGCTCTTGATCAGGCTTGTGTTGACGCCTGTATGAAAGCCGAACCGCTTCCGGGAAGCCAGCTTGCAAGAAATCTGGCTGACCCTGATTTTGAAGTGCATCAGGATCACTTTAAAAACTGTAGACCTGAATCAGAATGGCAGACCTGCCTCTCCCATGCTGAAAAAATAGGTCTCGGAACCCGTGAGTATGAACTGATAGTCGTAAAATAGCTTTTCCGATTAAAAATACGCCTTAAAACAGAGTGGCTGCACCGATCTTTTTTATGTTTCAAAAAAAGACCAGTAGCAGCCACTTTGTTTTTATTTTATAAGCGCCCTTTTTACTGGGGACATTCCACGGAGAAAGAATCTGGATCATACCAGAGTGATTTATTATCAAATGGTGACCCCGGTGGCAGCAGCGGATTATCCATTCTGAAAATTTTTCTATCCTTCAGCTTCGCTTTACACAATGAATCTGAATAGTATTCAAGAAAAAGTTTGTCGAATGAACCGTCGGCTATGATTTTTTTGAATCCTGCTTCGAGCCTTACTGCCAGTTTCGGGAACAAGGGACTGACAAAAATATAAACCGGTAGCGGGAAATAAATAGCCAGACTCTCTTCCACCGCACAATCACGTTCAAATACCGGGCGGGATTTTATTTCATCAAATATTTCAGTGACCCCTCTGGGGAAATAATCAAACCTGCCCACGGCAAGCATTCTGAAAAGTCCTTCATAATCGCTTCCGGCAACCAGATTAAAACCGAGTTTCTCCATAGCTCTGGTTGTGGTCCACTGTTTTTCTCCCCCGCCTTTCAGTTCCTTAAGCTCTTCAATTGAATTTAATTTTGAAAATAAATCCCTTTTATCCTTTCTAATCAGGAAGATTTTATAACCGAGTACACCTTTTTTCACCGGTATGCGTATAGGAATGGCATTGTCTTCCCATTCCTTTGTATCAGGAACAATTGATACATTTATTAATTTACCTATCTTGAGCTGTTGCAGCTCCCTTTTTCTTGAACATTTTGGAGCGGAAATTTTAAATTCATAGCTCCCAAAATCAGGTTCTGTAGCTTTTAGAATTGTTTCAATAAGTTCATACCCATATTCACGCCTTATATCATAAGTTGATCTGGGTTTAGCCATAAGGACCTTATCAACGGCATAAGAAAAGTGCGGCTGCCACACTGCTATAAATATGAAAAATTGAATACTTATGATTTTTAGATATGTTTTCATACATCATCCATACAATATACATTATAAAAGCGGAATAGGTATGTATGATCTATGCTTGATTTTATAATATAATACTTGTCTTCAAAACATAAGGTTCCGTATTTTCTTATAAAAAATGAAATAAGTATATTCAGTTAGCAAGTCTGTTAAAACTTTTTAATCACATTTAAAACTTCCATTTTAATTTCTTTTCGCTAATTAACAAATTATTACAATATATTATGCCAATTTGACATAAATTAAATGAAATGTCATCTAATGACAATGAATGAATTAATTTACAAACGCGATTCCCTGATAGGTCCGAATATCATCGCGGTCGGACAATCCCTTAAACGTCTGTTCGGTCAACTGATGAGTGAACATGGAATGAGCGATGTTCCGGTTATGCCGCTGTCAACTCTTCTTCAGGAAGGTGACGGCATAAGGCAGCATGAGCTGGCCGCAAGGCTTGGTGTAGATAACACTGCGGTAGTAAGAGTTCTTCTTCAGCTTGAAAAACAAGGACTTGTAAAACGTGAGGAAGACAGCAGCGACCGCAGAGCCAAACTGCTCAAACTTACAGACAGAGGCCGTGAGCTGGCCAAAAGAATAGTGAAGATCAGAAAAGAAGTACGTCAGGAAATATTTAAAGATGTTCCAGTTGAAGATATGGAAGCAACAGAACGGCTTCTAAAAATTGTCGGAAAATCAATCTCAGAATTTAAAATCCAGTCCTGAAAAATTTCTAATGTCCCGCTTCGATATACCCGCAGACGATGTTGTTTATTCGCTGAAAAATTTCTGTGCGGCAATGCTGGCTTTCGGTATTGCTTTGTACTTCAATCTACCCAGACCATTCTGGGCCATTAGTACTGTTTACGTTGTCAGTAATCCACTTTCAGGGGCAAGTGCCTCAAAAGCCTTATACAGACTTATGGGCACTTTGATCGGTGGAATTGTCACCATAGCCATTATACCGCCCCTTGCACACTCAACAGAGATGCTTTCCGCAGCTATAATCTGCTGGGTATCATTATGCGCATATCTGGGACAGCTGGAACCGGCTCCCCGGAATTATGTATTTCACCTTGCCGGATATACGATTCTGCTGACCGGACTTCCGGTGGTTGATAATCCGGATCAGGTTTTCAGCCTGACCCTTGCCAGAGTTGAAGAAATAAGCATTTCAATTATCTGCGCATCGTTAATACACAATCTGGTGTTTCCAAAGCACGCGGGAACAGTTCTAAACGCTCAAATAAAAAGCTGGATGGAGAAAGTTACAGAGCTGAGTAATGATGTTTTTAACAGGAACTCAGACAGCATTAAAACAAGACCGGAATGGCATAATCTGGCTAGAAGCATCGTAGCCATGCGTCCTCTCACCGTACAAGCTGCTTACGACTCATCGCATCACAGTGATATTTCCAGACTGCTTTGTGCCTTGCAGGACCGTATAGTACGGCTGCCTCCGCTCCTATCAAGCATTGAAGATCATATTATACATCTTAAAAAATCCGGATTCAGGCAGAACAAGGAATTCAACCAGATGCTTGATGAAGTCCGCTTAGCGGTGGTCTCCGGAGTTTTACCTCCAGATACGGTGAACAGACTGAGAAGAATGGCCCGTGATATTGAAAAAGAAAATTACCATCCTGAGAATTCAGAGCTTATCAAAGCAAGCATGGCAAAAAGGACTGACAGATTTATTGAACTCTGGAACGAATGCTCTGTACTATATGAAGATATAAAAAAAACAGAAATTACAGAGCGCTCTAAAAATATCATAAAATCATCAGCCGGATTAAGAATCTTCCGGGATCATAGGCTGGCTGCATTTACAGCCGCAGCAACACTGCTCTCCATAGCCGTTCCCATGCTGTTCTGGGTCGCCACAGGCTGGACATACGGAATGCTGATAACCCAGATATCAGGCATATTCTGCTGCCGCTGGATAGGATTGGATAATCCTTTAATTCTAATGAAAAATACTCTCATATCATTTGTTATCACTGCGATAATCTCGCTGACAATAAACTTTTCCCTACTTCCGCTAGTTGACGGTTTTTTACCGCTGATGCTGATACTTGGAATATTCATGATTCCGGCCGGAGCTATCAGAGCGACCATACCTTTAAGAATCATCGGGACATTGTTCTGTATATTCCTCCCGGTAACCCTAGAGCTTGGAAGCAGAATAACTGTTAATTTCGAAGAAATGGTCAACACTGATCTGGCGCTCATCTTTGCTGTAACCTGCGGCATTGTCATTACAGCCATAGTAAAATCTGCCGGAGCAGAACCACGGGCAAGGGGGCTCCTGCATTCCGGCTGGAGAATCATAGCCGGCATATCTTCAAACGCGGACACTGATCATGAAACCAGACTGCATAATCTTCTGGATCTGGTTTCATTATGGGCTTCGAGACAAATAGCAATTCCGGAGAATTCTAAGCTGCGCAGGCACGACCTTCTGCGCGATCTTCGAGTAGGATATAACATTGCGGAACTACAGAAAATTTCAAAAAACTCTTCCGCTGAAACAAAAAGCATTCTGGCAGAATTATACAGTAACGTTGCCATGTTTTATAAAAAGAAACAGCAGTACTCTGACCTTAGTAAAATCGAGTTCAATATAAGAGATTTGAAATCATTATTATCTACGGATGAAAATTCACTTAACCACCGGATACTGGCCTTACTGGCATCTCTTTCAATCAGCCTGAAGGACCTGCCGGTACACAATGAAATTCAAACCGAGGCAATAAATGCAGGAAATTAATATTTACGGAATGTTTATCCCGGTAATAGCTGTAATTATGCTTATTTCGCTGGTCCAAAACTGGGTCGCCTGCAAAATTCTGGTCCGCATCGGTTTCTACAGGCTGGTATGGCACAAGGCCTTATTTAATCTGGCTCTTTTTGTAACCCTACTCTGCCTAAACGTTATTATCTACAACAGGTACTTGATATGAAACAAATGTTTAAAAAATCAGGCAGTATTCTGCTGACAATGATCATGATATCTTTCGCCGGAATGCTTGGGATGCATATCTGGAATTTTTATATGGAATCACCATGGACAAGAGACGGACGTATCTGTGCGGATGTAGTTCATATAGCCCCCGATGTTTCAGGGCTGATTGATAAAGTTTTTGTAAAAGACAATCAGCAGGTCCATAAGGGAGATCTTCTTTTTCAGGTCGACCCCAAGCGGTATACACTTGCTCTGGAACAGGCCGAAACAGAAGTTGAAAGTACAAAGGCCACACTTGCCCTGACCCAAAAAGACTACAACAGATATAAAGCACTGGCTTCGAGTCAGGCCGTAAGTGCTCAGCGCAGTCAGGTGGCTAAAACAGATCTGGAACAGGCCAGAGCAGCCTATAACAATGCCCGGACAAAACTTAAACTTGCAAGACTCAATTTAAAACGTGCCAGCGTAAAAGCCCCGGTAAACGGTATTATAACCAACTTTTCCCTGCGCCCGGGAAACTATGCTCAGGCAGGACAGCCGGTAGCGGCTCTGGTTGATTCAGAGTCCTTTTATATAGCGGGATATTTTGAAGAAACAAAACTTTCAAATATAATGGAAAATGATCCGGTCAGAATCGACATTATGGGTTCCAGTGAACCCCTGTTCGGTCATGTCACAAGTATTGCCGGAGGCATTCAGGATAATGACAACCACAGCACATCAGGTCTTCTCGCCAATGTTGAACCAACCTTTGCATGGGTCCGGCTGGCACAGAGAATTCCGGTCCGCATCGAAATCGATAAAATTCCCGAAGGAACCAGACTCATAGCAGGAAGAACAGCAACAGTCACAGTACTTGACGACAAAAAAGACGGACTCAGAAAAATATGTTTCTATTAAAATAGAGAACCTTTTTTAAACCAAAAAATTTTACACATTCTGCTTAATCCTCCTGAATCTGCCACCGACTGAACCGAAAGGACTACCGAACCAGGGTTTAAAGACATCAGACTTCAAATTAAAAACGATATAAACAACTATTGCAGCAGAAAGCGAAACAGCAAAAATCTGCCACCCTTCGGGATCATCAGAATACTCTTCAAAAAGACCTATCACCGTATAATGCAGCAGATAGAATGGGTAGGTAATTTTGCCGATAACGCGATCTACAGGCACATTTTTTAACAATCTGAAGATATAAGGCTGCAAAATGATAGTGCTGACCGGGAGTAGAAACGGTTCAACCTTTTTTCCGGCAAGGCCTGCGGTCATAACAAGAACAGTGAGTAGAACAAAAGCCATACAGTCAATCAGGCAAGCCTTATCAGATAAGCTGCGGTGAAACCTGTATGAGAGGATACCGAACCCGAACAACCAGAAGTCTGCCGGGAAAAAACGCAGGAAAAAACTTTGATCGGCCAGAGATGAATTTACAATACTGATTCTGAAAATGAGACTTATGCAGCTTAGAATGAAGATGGACCTGTCACCCCGCAACACCAGAAACGGAGCTATTAAATAAAAAACTGTTTCAAGGGAAAGCGACCAGCCCTGTACAAGAAAAGCAACATTATAGAGGCTGTGCATCTCTTTTGAGATGAAATAAAGATGCCCGGAATTTGAAAAATCAAGACTGAAAAGCAGCTCCTGACCAAGCGTACAGAAAGTTGTCCACATGACCAGAAAAAAACCTGCCGGATCAGCAATAACAGAAAGCATCTCCTTTCTGCTGACAAGCGGATGTATATCCAGTGTAAACAACAGAAAGGCACTTACACCGACAGCGAAAATATATATCGGATACAGTCCATGTAACCTGCTTTTATAAAAATCTCTGGCGCAATAATTTCTGGTATCCAGAATCATAGCCATGTAAAAACCTGAAACTGCAAAAAAGGACAGAACCGCTTCATGTCCATCAACCATAGGTAAGGCAGTTAATTCGAAATGTGAGTTACACACTGCTATAGCAAGTAACAACCTGATGATTCCCAAGTTCCCCTCCACCTGACAAGTCTATATGCTAACTACGCACCCCATAAGACTTTTAGAATCAATAAGACAGATCAAAAACCAATCTACTATACTCAAGATGATGCCTTAAAAAAATATATCATATTTACTATGAATTTAATTTTTAACTTCTGCACAACTTTAAAGATCAAATTACAGTGCCAAAAACATAAAATAGTATTAAATAAATCGTGGTAAATCGTTATGCGATACTAAAGAGCAATGCACTACTCATCATTAATAATGCATATTAATATTTACAGCCTCAATAATGAGCTGTAATAGTTTTTCATACCTTCCTACAGGCAATCCACTTTTACCCAGCCGTATTTATAAATTATTTCCACCTTTTTTCTACTTTTTTTCCACTAATAAAAGATTGCAAATACAAGAGGTTAAAAATGGTACGCCGTAATAAAAACAAACAGGGGAATAAATCCCGGCGATCATCGTCCAAGCGGGCATTCAATAAAAAAGCTGACCAGTTTAAAATTATTTCCCAGAAGATAGAAACAGAACAGCGCAACATTTTTCTGCAGGAACTTTCGGAGGATTCACCGGATTCTAAAATAAAAAATCTATATCAGCTTATCAAAAATTCATACGAAAGCTTATCTGCAATGTTAAAGGAGCTAACTCTCTCCCCGCCTCTGGCCTGCAAACGTGGCTGCACGTACTGTTGTATCAATCAGGTTTCTCTTTCCGAACCGGAAGCACTGTTTCTGGGATTCCATCTGCTTGAGACAAGATCAACAGCTCAGTTGCACGGGCTTCAGGAAAAAACTGAAAATTTGCTGTTGAGTTTAAAGAACAAGAGCCGACATGAAATAGGAATGAACAGACATCTATATCCTTGTTTGTTTCTGGAAAACGGAACCTGCTCTATTTATGAAGCACGTCCACTGGTATGCAGAGGCTGGAACTCCGTAAACTCGGATATGTGCAGACAAAGTAATGAAACCGGTAATGCTATGGCCCCCATAGAAAATCATCCTTTATTAAGAATAATTGCTGAAAGTTATCAGCGTGGTCTTATGAACGGCAGAAGAGATATGGGACTGGAAACAGGATTTCTGCTGTTACCACGGGCAGTGGGGCTGCTTCTTTCTGGCGGTATCGATAAAAAAATTATCGATTATTCTGAAAAATGGCTGGGTGGAAAACCATTTTTTGCAGAATCTGTACAAAAAATCATACCCGAATAAATTTTAGTATTGTGACAATACTCTTATATATCAGCATATTATTAAAATTTTAGAAATATTGCGTAGCTGCATTTAATGTCAAACTTGAACTATATGCCTATTAAATAGTCAAACGGTGACCATGCCTGATAGTAAACAAATCAGGCATCTTACCATAACGGAAGTGGTTTCTTCCGGATATAAACCATACTGTCAGTGAGCGGCAGTCTGTTATGTCAAAGAAACCGGGCTGATATCCTGAAGAAAAAGACAGGAGAATTTCAGCTTCTTTGATAAAAACAGTTAATATTGTTTATATCTCAATTTAAGGGACTGTCTCTGTTAAGAACACAGATTTAAGCAACACCTGCCTATGGTACTGGAATAAACGTGTCAAACTCCGTGTACCTACAGCCTCCTTATACTATAGCCGGACTCTGATCCCAAAGCCGGAGTCCGGCAATAGTATAAAGATAATTTCAAAAAATTTCAGTACTATTCCTATTTCTCTAAAATCTCTCCTGAGCACCTGATCCTGTCATTTAATCATAAAATTTTATCAAAGAGATAATATGCAGCTCCATCATTATGGTTCTGACTTAACCTGTGAACTGCCTCTATCCACAAGAGGAAAAGACATGGTTTTAAGCCCTTTTATAAGCAGGGTCGCCGGAAGATCAGCATGAGGAATGTCTCTGCCGGATTCAAGGCCGGTGATACACGTTTTACCGACAATGAAGCGGCCTTCACTGCCGTCATCAGGGTCAATTGTTTTGATCCCCCACATGGTCTGGAGTACCGCCGGATGACCATTAAATTCACCCAGATAAAGCACGATATGACCTTTCTTTTCCAACAGAGTTCTAAACGGAATGGCTTGCGCAGCAATAACCCCGGTTTTTTCTTCTATCGTTAAACTGCTCAAATCGACAATTTTTCCAACCGCAGCCTGCTGACTTGAGTTTCTGGGAATTCCGACACCAAAAACACTGAAAATATCCATAGTTGTGGCGGAGCAATCCCTGTCCTGATAGAGCCCGCCCCAGCCATACTGTTGTCCCATAATCTGATTGATGAGTCCGGCCATATTATTTTCAGTGAAAGGCAGCGGCCAGTCAGCAATCTGGTCACTTTGAATCCTGACCTCTTTTAATTCCGCCATACCAGCTATATCTCTTTGCGGGATCAGCAGATGATTATCACCACTTCTAGGCAGCAGCATTCCTATCCGCCCTGCGGCAACTGAGAATCCGTTATTACCTCGCAATGGAATATTATCTTTAACAATGGCGGCAAGTTTCAATGACTCATATTTCTTGATGAAACAGCTATCAACAAAGGCAATATCCTGCACCTTTATCCAGCCGAAAGCGAACCGGCATTCCACATGCAGCCAGAGCCCATCTGCGGATATATGGGTCACAAGTAATGGAGTCCCGGCCCAGACAGCACTGTTCTGATTGTAATCAAAGGGGAAACCTTCGCCACCTTTCTTGAAATCATAAAAAATAGGTTTATTTGTCGGGAGAGCTTTTAACGAAGTATTTCTCACTGTGACAGCCGGCAAATGCAGAACAGGATATGCTGAAACGCTGCTTAATTTTTTTAATTTATCAAGCCATTCAGCATTTCTCTTTAAAGTATTTTCACCAAAAATATCATGCCCTGCAAAGGCTTCCAAAGCCCAGAAAGCGTCCTTGCTGTCTATTAGCGGAGAGCTCCGGTGCCACGGATCAAAAAATGACTTTTTATAATCTTCAGCCAATTCAGCAGATTCAGCAGGAGAAACAAGGAGCTTATCCCCCTCGAAAGCAAAGGCGGAAGCGTTTTGCGGAAAGATATCCAGATCAGCAAGATGTATAGCGCTTGTGTCAGGGGTCTTGAACCCTGCACAGGAGCTAAGAAGCACCATTGTGCTAAGAAAAATCATTAAGACTTTGAAAAAATTTATTTTATACTTCATTTAGAGTTTTTTCATTTAAGATTCAGATTATTAAAAATTCTTAAAAACAATATATGAAAAATTCTAACAGATAAATTTATTAAACTCATTAATGAAATATGTAGCTCATCTTTAGCTCGGACAGGCAGGGCTTAAAACTATTACCAGAAAGCCCCCGGCAGTGAATTGTGATCACTGCCGGGGGCTTCATTTTTTTAACAGGTTTAAATTAGAAGCACTTTTTCAAAATTTCAAGAACTTCTTCGGTTGTCAGTTTTTTATATCCGTTTTCAAGTATAAAAGTTGATTCGGCAATTTTAGGAAGCATTTCTTCTGTTGCTCCAAGTTCTTTAATTGAAGTTACCATGCCGCACTCTTTCATAAACTTTTCAAGAGCATCAAGGCCTTCAACAGCGATGGCATCCTTGGATTTACCTTCAGGAGAAACTCCCCAGACTTCTGTCGCAAACCTGACAAATTTATCAAGGCCGTATGAATAGATATAGCGGTAATACGGCAAGGAGATAGCAGCAAGGCCCATTCCATGAGCGCAATCGGTATATGCTCCAAGCTGGTGTTCAATCATATGCACCTGCCAGTCCTGAGCTTTGGAAACACCAGTCACGGTATTGAGTGCCATAGTGGCGTTCCACATAAGATTACTTCTTGAAATATAATCTTCAGGGTCTTTAAGAGCCATTTTTATATTATCGATTGAAGATTTCAAAAGACCTTCAATTATATAGTCTGTGGTATTTATATCCTCACCGGTGAAATACTGCTCCATGAGGTGGGACATGGTATCGAATCCCCCACTGAGCATCTGATATCTGGATACGGAAAAAGTGTATTCCGGATTCAGTATGGAGAACTTGGGATACATATCCGGGGGAAAAACCCTGCCGGATTTAATTTTTGTTTCCTCATGAGTAATAACCGAACCGCCGTTCATTTCGGAGCCTGTTCCAACCATTGTAAGGATAGAAGCTACAGGAACAGTCTTGTTGGAGACTTCTTCAAAATTAAGCCAATACTTCTGGAAGGGTTCTTCTTCGCAATAAGCGGCAGCGGAAATAGCTTTTGCGCAGTCGATAACAGATCCGCCACCAACAGCCAGAATGAGGCTGACATTGTTATCACGTACGAGCTGGCAGCCTTCCATCATTTTGGAATACATGGGGTTAGGCATAACACCTGAAAGCTCGACGACTTTTTTGCCAGAATCTTTCAGTATTTCAATCACCTTATCATAAAGGGCGATTTTTTTAATGGCAGTTTTTCCATAAGCCAGAAGAACTGTGTCCCCATAATTTGACAATTCAGTTTTAAGGTTTTCAAGCGAATCTTTTCCGAAATATATTTTTGTAGGATTGTAAAAAGAAAAATCAAGCAGCATATTAATCTCCTTCTTTGATTTAGTATTTTTAAAATTATGTGTTGCTTACTGTTGATCAAAATCAACTTATATATAGCATAATCTTAAAACAAATCACTGCCTATTCCTACATTACCTTAGCCTGAATCTGTAATTTTTAAACTTAATCACTGGAAAATATTTTTAATCTTTAATTGGCAGCTACCCGTTTTAAAAGTTTTTCCAAACGGTCGCTAAAACATTTATTATCAGCTGCTGCGGTTACAGCTTTTTTAGCCTCACTCAATGCGTAATCTATTTCTCCAAGCTCTTCACAGACAAGGCTCAGCTGAAAATGGGGACCTGCGAGAGCAGAATTGAACTCTACGGCTTTCTCAAAGGCACTTTTTGCACCGGTTAAATCTGATACCTTTTGGTTCATCCGGCCCAAGCGTACTTTTGACAAAATGAAAGGACATGGCGTCCAATCGATATTCACGCCAATGAACGTCGAGAAGGAAGAATCTCCATGTCCACGAGTTCCATCTACCACGCCTTGGGGCTGTCCGGCTATGACTATGTCCGGCAGGATTTCATTTCCGGAAACGTGCTTATTTATGTGAAGCCGAAAGCAAAGCTTGTAAGGTGTTCACGGTGCAAGCACCGCCATGTGATCCATAAAGGAAGAAGTGAGCGTTGGTTACGCACTGTCCCTGTTGGTATCAAGCCGATTTGGATCATTGTCGATGTGCCTCGTGTCCAGTGCCGTAAATGTGGCTGTATCAGACGTATTAAGCTTTCCATAGTGCCCCACGCCGCTTGTATACGCATAAATTCGAACGTTATGTCAGGTCGCTGGTCAAGATGATGACCATGCTTGATGTTGCAACTCTTCTTGGAGTCGGTTGGGATGTGGTTAAGGACATCTTCAAACGTGACCTGAAGCATCGGTTCGGGAAACCCAAGCTTTCGGAGTTAAAATACATTGCAATCGATGAAATCAGCGTACGTAAAGGACATAAGTACCTGACGCTGGTCATGGATTTGAAAAGCGGAGCTGTCGTGTTAGTGGGAGATGGAAAAGGAGCTGAAGCCTTGTTGCCTTTCTGGACAAGATTGAAACGCAACAAAGCCAAAATAAAAGCTGTAGCTACGGATCTCATTCCCGCATATATCGTTGCAGTTCTTGAGAATTTACCGCGAATCCCTCTCGTCTTTGACCATTTCCACGTGGTCAAACTCATGAATGATAAACTCACCGAAGTTCGGCGTAAGCTTCACCGGGAATTGAAAGATACGATGGGCAATGATGTGCTGAAAGGCACAAGATGGCTGCTTTTGAAAAATCCCGAAAATTTAAATGCGGATAGAGATGAACAGCAGCATCTGGAGGAAGACCTGCGTCAGATATGAAGTCAGCCAAACAAGAAAGATGCTGCAACATTTTTGGAAAGCTGGATATCTCGTGCAAGAGCATCCCATCTCATCAGGACCAATGGAAGGAACGAATAACAAAATCAAAACCATGAAAAGACAGGCATATGGATACCGTGATCTGG